>JBJTVM010000001.1:0-4593 GCA_046081205.1 Pseudanabaena sp.
CTCAATTTTGAATCAAAAATTTTGGAACTAATAAACTAACTCTGTATCAGTGAAATGGATTTACCACTCATGATTACAACTCCTTTGTTCTAAATTCGCTATAACCTTCGTAGTAATAACTCACATCAATCCCTTTCAAAAATAGAGCGCGATCGCCAATTTGATCCGTCAGCGCACTTCGCAGCAACACCTTAATTTCCAGATCCTTGGTCATGGTGCTTCCCCCTCAATCTCCGCCACGATCGCCTCAATCTCTGCCCGCAAGCGATCGATCTTCGCAACAGTGGTTTTTAAGTCAGCATTTAGTACATTGATATCTACCGTTTCCCGCGTATCTTCTGCCACCACATAACTACTCACCGACAAATTGTAATCATTCGCCGCAACCTCCTCAAAGGTTACCGATCGCGCAAAATAATCACCATCTTCCTTGCTCTCAAACGCCCCCATAATTGCCGCGATATGCTCATCCGTCAGGGTGTTATTATTCGTTTCCTTCTTAAACAAACCACTGGCATCAATAAACTGAGTCCTATCGTCAAGCTTATGCTTCGATAGCACCAAAATCGTCACCGCGATGCTAGTCCCAAAAAACAGATTAGGCGCAAGGGCAATCACCGTTTCCACATAATTGTTATCTACCAGATACTTTCTGATTTTGGCTTCTGCCCCACCCCGATAAAAAATCCCTGGGAAACACACGATCGCCGCCCGTCCCCTGCTCGATAAATAACTCAAGCAATGCAGCACAAACGCAAAATCAGCCTTAGACTTAGGGGCAAGTACACCAGCAGGGGCAAAGCGATCGTCATTAATTAGCGTTGGATCATCACTACCTTTCCATTTCACCGAATAGGGCGGATTGGAGACAATGGCATCAAACGGCTTTTCATCCAAAAAATGCGGATTTTCAAGTGTATTACCTAACTGAATATTGAACTTGTCGTAGTTAATGTTATGCAAAAACATATTCATCCGCGCCAAGTTATAGGTCGTGTGGTTAATCTCCTGCCCATAAAAGCCCTCTTCAATGAGGTGAGCATCAAAATGCTTTTTGGCTTGCAAGAGCAGCGAACCCGAACCACAGGCAGGGTCATAAATTTTATTGACACTGGTTTGCTGGTGCATCGCAAGCTGGGCAATCAACCGAGAAACGTGCTGCGGCGTAAAAAACTCACCCCCCGACTTACCAGCATTCGCCGCATAGTTAGAGATCAAAAACTCATAGGCATCACCAAACAAATCAATATGGCTAGCATCAAAATCACCAAAATCCAAACCTGCTACCCCTTTGAGTACCGCAGCCAAGCGTTCGTTTTTTTCTTTAACCGTGTTGCCGAGGCGGTTGCTAGTCGTGTCAACATCAGCACACAGTCCCTTGATATCTCTCTCAGAGGGGTAGCCATTAGCAGAGCTTTCGATAGCTGTGAAAATCGCTGCGAGATCAGTATTTAGGCTTTCGTTCTTATTGGCACTGGCGGCGATATTGGCAAACAACTGGCTAGGATAAATAAAATAGCCCTTAGTTTTAATCGCATCATCTTTGATATCGTCGGTAATGACACTATCGGGCAGATCGGCATAGTGGATGCTGTCATCATCCGCCTCGATGTAGCTAGCAAAGTTTTCACTGATAAAGCGATAAAACAGCGTGCCTAGTACATATTGCTTAAAATCCCAACCATCGACTGAGCCGCGAACATCATTAGCAATTTGCCAAATTTGGCGTTGTAGGGCGGCGCGTTGTTGGGTACTCGTCATTATGAAACTTCTGTTGTAAGTGCTTATGTATCACGGCTGAATTGAGCAGCAAGTGAACGGCTTGCCGTCTGCAACAGCGATCGCCACTAACTCATCAGAAATTATGCCCACTCCGGTGATTTACTATACTCGAACGGCTTGCTGTCTGCAACAGCGATCGCCGCTCACCGAAGCCAACAATCTTTGTCTGCCTAATCTCGGCTAGGAACAAGCAACTTAAACGGACTTCTCGGTTTCGGCATAACGGGCTAGTTGAGCCGCCTCAGATAATCTTTAGCTTTTGAAGATCACTTTATGATGGGTCGGCTCCAACGCAGTGTTAGACGGCTGGTATCCTGTCATATGGTTCTGGCTCCACATCGGGAACTTTGGCTAAAATTGCTTCATACTTTAACCGACTACCTCGTTTGGCTCTTTCTTTGAGGTAATTCTCAGTCATTAAAGCAGAGAGTTTTTCTGCGATCGCACTAGATATAAATTGATCGATAGAAATTCCATCACGACTTGCAAGGTCGTACAAGCTTTTCTGTAATGAGTCAGGAATTTGAACTTGAACGATACTCATGGCAATTTTCCTATCAAGCGTAAAAACTCTGAAGGCTCCAGCACGTTTAACCCAAACTGCTCTACGCCTGCAAAGTCACGAGTGTTATATGTGATTATACTCTGACATCCTGCTTTGACTGCAAGCTCTAACACCATTTCATCTTTGGGGTCGCGCAGGAATGGTCGCCAAAGAAAGAAAATTTCATGCTGTACTCCTACTGCACAGTAGAAATTAATTAAATCATCAACTTCTTCACGGCTCAAGTAAAGATTTGGGGATTCCCGCAACAAAACTTCTGTGTATTCGAGTACAAGTGGTACTGACAAATGTATATCAAACTGTCCTGTATCAATGAGTGTGAGCAAACGAAATGCACTGCCACGCCTAGATCTCAATCCAGCAACAATGACGTTGGTATCAATAACGACTTGAGGTAATGACATTAAAAACTGGAAAGCTATTTCGATTTGTATGTCTCAACTCTATCATGAGAGGAGTACAGTATAAGGCGCGTTAACGAACGCACCCTATAATCTAATGAGAAATGGATACCCCACCTGAAGTAAAACTAGCGGGGAAGCTACCAGTTGGCTGATTACAAAGTTGTAAAGCATTTTCCCTTGAAGTATCCACAAAACGAATGCTGTCAGGATTTGAGTCTTTAATTCCAACAAATACCCATTTGCCTTTTCCAGTTACTTGTGAAGACCCGCTAACAACTGGTCCTGCAATAACCACAATGGGAGTTCTGCTACTCCCCAAAAGAAAGCTTTTTACACATTTAGCTTCAATACCCATCTGTAGTCCATCTTGTTCCCCTTTATACTGAACTGTACCCGAACCAATTCCAGATGAGTTTCCAAGGACGTTAACATCAATTAAAAAAGTTAAACTCCCAGCTTTTGCTCGACCAGATCCTTGTATAGAAGTAGACTCATGAAATGTTGGACGCAATACCTGACTATTAGCTTGCTCTACTTGTGCGACTAAAGAAGTCGTTGCGATACCTAAAATTAAACTCGAAATAAAAAGTTTGCTCTTCACCGTTATCTCCTTTGGCAGTCTAACGGTGAAGTTGTGCGGCGGCAGATAACCTTGAACACCCACAGATAACCTCTACTCCGTCCGCACCAACGCAGTGTTGGGCTGCTGGCGGAGAGTATTCAAATCTCAGCCGTGAGAATCAATCAGTCGCTTCAGACTGTTACTATGCTTATCATTGAACTTGTTAAGCTTCTCTCGAAAAGTAACCCAATAAGGCTGAATAGAATTACTCAGTTCTAAAGACTTCTTAAATAGTGCTTCAAATCCTCCATAGCAACTATATGAGCAGTAAAGCTGGTCGTTTTGGAAAAAAGCTTCTAAGATACTTTCCCATTGCACTGGAGTTAAATATTCAGCAATTTAAACTAGCAGCCTAGAATTACTTCCAGCAGAGTCAAAAGACCCAGAATTTGCGAACCTATCAATTATTGCTGAAACATTACTCCTTAGAATAGGTTCAATCAACTCATCAGCAATCTCATCCCAATGTCTTCTTTGGTTAAGTAAGTCATCAAAAGACGCAGTTTTCACCTGCTGAGTAATAGAGTCAGTCAGCAACTTAAGTATATTTGGTTTCGGTTCATCTGTTGATTTGTATGTTGATTTCGCATTCAATAAGTCTTCTAGATTTGCAGTAGAAATTTTCTTCTCTAAATCAGATTCAACTAAATCAGCAAAGAAGCTATCTTCATAGCTTGTCATCAACATAACCGTTTCTTCTAGTGAAATGGTTTCTATTTCCTCTTTAACTTGTTTGCCAATAAAATCATCAAATATTTCAACTAGTGAGGCTTTTGGCTCATCTATTGATTTGTAGGTGGATTTTGACGAAAGTAAATTTTCTAAGTCTGCGGCAGGAATTTTCACCTCTAGCTCAGACTCAATTAAATCAAGAAGCCACTTATCTTGATGCCTAGATGCGGTCGATGTTAACTTGGTCAGAGAAGCATCCTTAACTTTCTGCTCTATATAAGACTTAATAGTTTCATCCGATCTAAGTGAAGGCTCAGATCTCATTAAAAGCAACTCGTCCAAAGTAGCTTGCGAAGACAAATTTCGCAAAATCGGAATAATTATCTTGTCTTTAAAGAATTCATCTTTACAAGTCTCCTTTAGTGAAAGTAGATCCTTTAAGGGAATCTGAAGTTTCTTGACTATAACTTCTCTTAAGAAGTCTATACGAGATGCTTTAACTAATACAAGTAGGGCGTTTTGGGAGAGCCGTTTAAAGAATCTTTGGT
>JBJTVM010000002.1:0-5566 GCA_046081205.1 Pseudanabaena sp.
CTGCTAATACCATCGTCGAGTAGATCTTCAAGATATTTATTATCAGTAGCAGTGTTATCTTCCTCGTCAGGTGGGGAAGATTTGGCAGATGACCTCTGTGAAGATTGGGATAAAGTGGCTGCTGTCGCAGCTACAGCGATCGCAGGTACAACTAACCCTAAATTACCGTTGAAACCAGAGCTACTCGACTCTGTTGATGGATCAAATAAATTGTTAACGGAGTGATCAGAACTAGCAAAAGCATCTGAAGCGATCGCCTTATCCGTAGGATTGATAACCCCAGATGATTCTGGCAAGCGGAAAAACTGAATGCCTTGCAATAGTTGCTGAGCCTGATTTCCCATTGCTTCGGCTTGTTGTCTGGCCGAACGCGTAAGGTCAGCGGTGCGATCCGCTAGCTGGGCAATTTCACTGATATAACTTGCTGTAGAGCCTGCGGCATCAGCAATCTCGGCACTAGACTCAGTAATAGCTTGCCCAATTTGCACAACTTCTTCAGTGGCGATTTGAATGCTATTAAAGGCGGACTGCGATGACTCTACGCCAGATGTGAAACCAGCAACCAGTCCACTTAAATTCTGCACTTCAGCATCGATCGCCGTTACTACAGTTTGGATTTGAGATGTGCGCTGTTGCAGTACCGTCAATCCTTCATTGGTTTGAGTCGCCAAGTCGTTAACTTGTCCTGAGATTGATTCAAATTCACGAGCCACGCTAGCGAATTGCTTAGGATCTTTTTGTTCGGCAGCGCGGGCGGCGACAAGGGTAGCATTGAGAGCTAAAACTTGAGTTAACGAAGCAATTTGTCCTTGATCTTGTACGAACTGTTCCGCTAAGCCGACGAACTCACCCAGAGTTTTCATCCTCTGCACGATCTGGGCTGAACCTGTCTGTAAGACGCTAATACTGTCAGTCAGAGCATTAATTGCGGTTTGTCCAGAAGCAACAGTGTCACGAACTTCTTGTAGTGATTGATTCGCATCATTGACCTGTGCAGCCGATCGCTCAGCAATCGCCGCTACTTGTTCTGTTAAGGCTTGACCTTGGGTAACTGATTGAGCTTGCTCGGCAGTGTTTAGCACAACGGTTTTGGCTAGTTCTTCGAGATCAGCGGCTCCCTGTGCTACTTGTTGCGCTGTCCCCAAAACGCTGGAGATAATCTCCACCAGTTTTTCGCGTAAGCGATTGAGTGTGTCAGCAACTAGTCCCGTGGCGCGGTCATTTACTTGGGCTTCGATGGTGAGATCGCCTTCTTCCATTGATGAGACCACATCAAGGAGATCTCCAACTTCTGCTTCCATTAGCTCAGTTTCGGCTAAATTCTGCTGAATTTGTGCTGCTGTAGAGATGTCATCGGAGGAAGATTCATGGCTTAATTCTCCACGCAAGCGAATTTCATTGGCTTTGACTTGTTGGAAAGTACTTTTGAGCGAGAGTCCAAGATGATCGATTTCATCTTTGCCTGCAATGTTGACACTTGAATTTCCTTGTTGGCTTAAAAACCGATCGCATTCTTCCGTAAGTGGCTGAAGTCGCTTTTTAAGAGAATTGACAAATCCTAATATGGCGATCGCTAAAATTACGCTGATACCTACAGCAGCTCCACCAACTGAAACGATGAGCTTGTTGGTGATTTCTGATTCAGGTAGCTGTGCGGCAACAAGCAAGTCGCTACCTGTGATTTTGCGATATGCCCAGAGATTGCCTCCAGTCTGAACAATTCCCGATGGTTCGGTTTTCGCTTGTTGAGCAAGGTTAGCGAGAACCTGTGTAATGGAGGGGTTTTGAGTTTCTACTGCCTGAAACTGGTAGGAGGCGGAAATGACTTTGCCACTACTACTAGCCACAACAAAACCAATTTTGGCTTCTTCAGTAGGGTTTTTGGTAGATGTATCGACCAATGACAAAATTTCACTGGCGATCGCATCAGCATTAACGATGCCGACTACTTTTTGTCCATCACTGATGGGAGCGCTGTAGGTAATAATCGTCTTGCCTACGGCAGTGTAAGGCTGTGACCAAGAAGCTTTACCCTTGAGCGTTTCTTGATAAAAAGAAGCTTTTAAAACATCGGGGCGATCACCTAATAATAATCTGTCATTGGGGGCAGACAGTTTTTGACCAGCGATCTCAGGCTTTAAGCCAGACTGCTCTTTCCAAACATAGGGTACAAGTGGATTGGCAGGTGAGAATAGCAAATTGCCATTTGATGCAATCCCCATACCTGAAGCAGAGGTACCATTTTGTAAACTATCAACGATCAGTTTTTGGAAAGGAGCAGCTACTTTTGGACGAGGCTGCTGTTGTAATAAAATTGTTGACGTACTGGCAACCCCATCAACTGCCTGCTGCACGTTGTTGAGTTTAGCTTCAAGCTGACGAGTCTGCGCTTCTGCAGATCGATCAACCTCCCGCCGCGAGCTACTTAATAATTCTTGATAGACAAAATATCCTAAACCACCCAGCCCAATTAAAGATGTCCCGATTGCAATCAATAGCAAACCCAGCCCCATCGAACCTTTAGGCTTATTTCCTTTAGGCTTATTTGATTTGGAGAGGGGCGGCGACTTAGGCGATCGCGATGACTGATTGCTCTTACCTAGAGAAGTCGCTCGATTTTTGTTGGATGTGCTTGCCATATGCATTCGCTATAGGGGAAGGATCGTAGCATTTTTGTGAGAATCATCCTACACTATACCTGCCACATTCATGTAAATCATGTAGCCAAATAGGTATGTCTTAATCCTTACTTAACTTATGGGTACAAAGCATTAGCTAGAAATTTGCCAGCGTTGCGGTTGCCAAATATGAGTAGGAATACTCGTTAGGATAATTTCAATGGAAGTATACTCGTTCTCTTTAATATTCGCTACTGTTTGGGATATTTTTTTTGGAGAGTTTTTATCTGACGCATATATATCTAGCTCTTGAAACTCATTAATAGTCAGACTGCCAACTACGCGATCCACGATTATACCAACCCCGCCCAGATTTTTGTTACCTAAATCATCAGCAATTTTACTAAGCCTCACCACAGTCAGAGATTCAGTGATTAAAGTGCGTTGTTCACCCATTAACAATCGTAATAACAGTAAAGGCATCACAGTTGCTTGATGATGAGTTACACCAATAATCGCTGTTTCGTAAAAGGGCAAAGCTAAGATGGCATTACGATCAAGAATGATAATTTCTGATATTAAAACGTCTGGGAAAGTAACTGAGCGATCGCCGACTTTTGCCACAATATAACGATTACTTGGTGCAACAAGGTGATCTAGGTGATCAAGTAAATTGTCTGTATCGTCTCGGTGATCTCGGCTCATCTCAGAAATGCTCATTTCACACGTTGCGGTAGTTTCTTCAGGACTTCGGATAAAGACTCTCGACTAACTGGTTTGGGTAAATAGTCATTAGCTTTAGCCCGCTTTAAGCCATAATCAATTTCCAATTTGGTGCTTTTGGTTGAGCATAAAATCACGTACTGATCAGTAAGCTGCTGATGCGATCGCAGTTCTCGCAAAAACTTATAGCCATCTTGTTCGGGCAACACAATATCCAAAAAAATTGCTGTGTAGGAATTGTTGATAATTTTATCTAAAGCACCAATAGTTGATTCGCAAAAATCTACAGAATGTCCAAGCTCCTTCAAGAAAGAAGTCAATAAATGTCTTTGAATCGCGGAATCGTCAATTATTAGAAAATGGTCGCTCATGATATTTATCCTCAACTTGATCTAATTTATTAATGCTGCAACTTACGCCGACAAGAGAATGAATATCCCCCCCTTCATTCCTCATTAATTTCAGGTTTAGCTTTATCAAACTGATGCAAATTGACCTCCTAGACTAATGTATCCGTTGATAAAGGTGCAATTTCCCTCAGTAAGTTGCGCAATTCGTCGCGGAATTTGGGTGTATCTGATGACGATCTTGGTTTGGCGAGAAACCGACAATTTGCCCACCTAGCCCTAAAGTTATTGGTCATGCTATTTTCGGCAGTAACTAATACTAAAGATAATGCAGCTAACTCTCGTTGGCGACGGATTTGTTTAATCAAATCAAATCCATTTAAACTTGGCATATTGATATCAATAAATACAATCGTCGGTTTGTACTCTAAGATTTTGTCGGTAGCAGCTTCTGCATCGTCAGTAAAGTCAACTTGATACCCCCAGCTAATGAGCAAACGTTGCATTTGTTGTAGTAAAACAGGTGAGTCATCCACAATGAAGACTCTAGGCTCATCTTTAGCTGCTATTGGTGCATTTGTTTGAAGACGCGCGCCAATGTCGCTGTCTGATTTGCGCTCTTGTAATGGCACAATTGACACAATATTTTTTTGAGCTAACTTGTCAAGTAATAGGGCTGTACGATAAATCGGCTGCTTAAAAGTATCAGCGATCGCGCAGATGCGATCTTGTCCAGTTGTTACCTTGGCAAACAGTGGAAAATTGTCATTGCCTACCCTTGCTAATAAATTGGCTGCATCAACGAGTTGGACTAACTGATAAGGATGTTTGACACAATCAAATTTTTGCCATTGTCGCACTTCGTTAGCAATTGTATTTTCGATGACTGATAGCTGCCATACAGGTAAATTTACTTGCAGATCATTGGCTGGTTTCCACACAAATGAAAAACTATCTTCTAGGTGCAACGACAACAGATTTTCTAAGATCACCTCTTTTAAAACTTCCTTAGTAATTTCAGGATGTTTTTTATAAACATTGTTCACAAAAGGGTAACAGTAAGGACGATTACTTTGCCGCTGCTCCCATTCAGGAATGCGCGAAAAATTAATACCTTTACTATTGTATTTGCGAATCAATGTGGGGATGACTTGACCTTCTTCTTCTGCTAGTACTAATCCTCCACCCGTGAGCAATAATTTCCACCGATGATATTTGGTCTCTACACGGATTAATCCCGTAGAACGACTCATGACGCGCATAGCTGCTAACAGAATGTGTAATGTGGCATTCCTCACTACCTGTCCGTCTGTCAAGTTATTAGACACAAGGTCTGAGTTAGGCAAGGAACCTGTCATAGCAATCATGTTTTTTGACTGGGAGGCATTTGGATAGGAAAAATACTGTAAATATCACAAAAAAATTACAAAAAACGGATCACTTTATTATAGATCGTAACAACTAGAGATAAATTCGATTGGTTGCCTCAGATACATTATCCCAATTCACAGAAGTGTTGCCACACTTTTGTAAATTAAAAAATAAGCCCTGTAGGAGTTTTGAAAGCACAAAATGGCTACGCCATTTTGTGCTTTGGTGTTATTCCAAATTGTAATCAGGTTAACACTGAATCGTATGTAAGCAATTCTACTTAGTTAACGTCATTCGACGAACGCGCAAAATTGTAAAAATTGTAGAGCGATTTTTACAATTTTGCTTCATTTGCGCCGCAAATAGCACCTTACTTTTCACGGCATCTCTAAAATGCTCTGTATACAAGGGTTTTACAAACAAACTAATTTGCAATAAGTCTTGCTTAATGACAATGTGCAACGCCAGAATAGGGAATCTGGCGGTATGCATATTGATGGTTACGCT
>JBJTVM010000003.1:0-7775 GCA_046081205.1 Pseudanabaena sp.
ATTATGCAATCAAATTCTATAATCATTTAACTTGCTAACGATTTTGTGCTTTGGTATAAGCCCTAAGCACTCAAAAAACAAAAAGAAGCGGCACTTTGTGCCGATTCTTTTTGTTTTTTGAGTGCTTATAATCTATCTAGATACTTCAATAGTCTCAGTAGTTCGATTCCCTTCACTATCCTCAGTAATAGTTACCTGATTCCCCTCAGAGTCAACAGCAGTTACTGCCGTATTACCATTCGCATCAACACAAGCAGCTACAGCAACATCACCATCTGAAGAAGCTGCACATTCAGTCTGAGCTTGAGCTGCAAGACTAAATCCCCCCAAAGCTATTAAGCTAACCGAAACACTAATTACAGTAGACTGAATACCCTTTAGAACATTTGTCATAATTTTTGTCGATTTTTTGATCGCCTTTAAACGCTGCTAGTAACGTACCCAAATTTCTAACCCTCAATACTCAATAACAGATGTATAACACTTTTTAAGCAAGCAATGTACAAGGGTTGGGTTCCCCGCCTTTGGCAGGGAACCCAACCCTTACTTCACTACACTGAATGAAAATGGGATAAAAATACAGGGTAATGCCGTTTGTGTGAATTACAGGGCATCCAGATACAGCGCTTTGCGCTAAATTAAACCCCAGAAAAATTTTTGAAACCGCCGCTTTCAAAAATTTTTCTGTACTACTTAAAACCTCAACAGCCTGTAAGTCAAGATTCTCGACGACAGCTATATAATAATGAGATCTGCTATCTCTACCACCTCATGGCAGAGATAGTTGAGCTATTGTGCTAGGCTATGGCATCTGTATGAGGTTTGCGATGTCGCGCATGAAATCTTTACCTGAATCCTCAAAACCTTTTGGCGAGCTTGTCAAGACAGATCGTGAGTTGCAAGACGTTAATTCTTCTGACCATGATTTGCCAGAAATCGATCTGCGCGATCGCTTTACATGGTCAAATCTGACCATTGTACTAAGTATTCCCATAGTCGGAGGGTTAATTGGATTAGGGTTACTCTATCTGACTAATCCCTTAGCTATTAGTTGGTTGATTTCTTCTGAGGCTCCTGCCTTTTACTCTAGTTCATTATGGAGTCTCCCTAAAAGCATCCCCCAAATCCAAGCAGAGTTGGGGCGTAGTCAACTAAAACTTGGCGAAAATTATAATCTCAAAACAGGAGAAATTATCTATACCGTTCTGGAGACAGAAACGCAAAATCTTCGTGAAATCCGCCTTTATCAAACCATTTTGGATCGTGGTGTTGAGAAATTGCTATTAGTAAGCACTACCACGATCGCCGGAATCGACGAGTATTTTGTGCGATCGCCAAGGTTTAAATATACCACTGAATCTATTCCTGAACGAATACGACCAGACCGCAATCGTCTTCCACTCAAGAAATTATCGATATTAAATAATGCTCCCTCTCAATTTAATGGAGTTTGGTTCACCACTTCAGGCAATGTTGATGGAATTAGTTACGGGCAAATATACTATTTTGGCAATGATAAGCGATCGCGGTTAGTAGAATTAGATGCATGGACAAGCCCTGTAGGAGAACTTCCCAAATGGCGTAATGCTCTAGCGAGTAATTCTGGTTCTGTGCAACTAGTAATCAACCAAACTCAAGCATTTGAACCTTTATTTTTGATTTTTCAACCTGAAGAAGTGATCGCTCATTCTACTCGGCCAGTAAAACTGCGGCAGGTGACATTAAATGAAGCAAAGGGGCAGCCAAAGTCTTATCAAGATGCTCTAGTGATGGCGAGTGTGGGGCTATGGTCACCTGCTTTGGGCAAATTTAATTTGATGGTTGAGGACTTGAAGACTCAAGGCAAAACGCTTTCACCATTCTTGCAAGAGCAGTATGACATGATTGCTTTACATGCTCAGATTACATCACGGCAAGCCGAAAGTCCCAATTCTAATTTAGGAGATAAAGCATTAAAAAATATTATTGATGGTAGATGGGCAGATGCTTTAGCGATCGCCAATGACTCTGCTTACAAGGGAGACAAAATTGCGGAAATGTTAGCGAAACATCATCCTCACATTTGGCGGAGAGTGATGACCATGTTGACTTTTACAGGAGCTAAAGAGATTAAGCTATGGGGAGGGCTAGTGGTATTACAGCGCAATGGGTTGCGTCGAGCAGAACATTGGCTTAGGGAGCAGAAAGTTGATTCTAAAGACTCCAATCAATTATTGCAACGTCTGGATCTGGCTCCAGTTACACTTAATCCGAATCAATTGATGGGAACAGTTGCCTATATTGGTAGGGGCGAAGCGGGTTCTACATGGTTTTTGCCTCCACCAAAGCTCGAACCAGGCCAGGCTTGGTATGAAGTTAATGTCAATTTAATTAAAGATGGTGACAAATGGATTAATGATCCTTTTCCCGAACTTAGCGATCGCTCCTCAATTTTATTATGGAAGGTTTTGGGGCTTTCGCTGAATAGTAGTCTAGGAGTAGTGCTATATGATGCCTATGGAAAATCACAAACAACAACTTTAACAGCCCAGTCTCTTTGGGTTAGTGATAGTGGAGGATTAAGGATTCTTGCTTCAGGTGAGGCGAGCCTTGCTCCTTTGCTTAATACGAGTACGATTCCTCCGCTTGTTACTAGTGGCGGTGCTTTCAATCCACCCAATGGATCTTCTGTTGATTGGCAATCTCTCCCATCGGTAACGGTCGAGCGCATCATTCGGACGATGTATCGTGAGTTACAACGCAATGGTGAAGTTTCGCTCAGTATCGAAGACTTTAGTGTGTTAGTACAGCAGCAATGGAGCCTATCATCAGTTAGTTTAGATGGTGTTGGTAAGCCCGAATATCTATTACTACTTGATCGTGACAAAGTTGATTTAGGAGATCGGCATTACCCTCTAGCGATCGCCTTCTCTAGTGATGGTGTTCTTCTGTTCAGCGATATGAATGGCAGCAGAATTTGGATGGATGTATTACCCAGTAGCATTGAAGGACAAATTCTCACACTTCGCAATGGACGTTACGAAGTATGGAACTTTCGTTAATTACACTTGCAGCGATTACAAAATGGTGAGTGGATCGACATCGATCGCTACTCTTACAGACTTAGAATTAACTAGCATCCGCAATTCTTCTAAACTTGGCACATCAGGCAAAACTTCAGGGGCAAATTTTAGTAAAATCTGCCAGCGATAACGATTAGCGACTTTAGTAATTGTGGCGGGAGTTGCCCCTAAAACATCCCAATCATTCTCTAATTGGCGTAAATAATCCGCTAATTGATTTGCCGCTTTCTCAACAGCAATATCACTCTCACTACTGAGATGAATTAATGCCATCTGTCCCATCGGTGGATAACGCAGAGATTCACGCATTTCTAACTCATTCTGCATAAATGCTTCCAGTTGATAGGCTTGTACCGCTTGGATGGCAGGATGTTCTGGGGTATAGGTTTGCATGATTACTTTGCCATCTTCATCGCCCCGTCCCGCCCGACCCGCCACCTGTAACAAAGTTTGGGCGGCTCTCTCCCCTGCACGATAGTCTGAAAAGTTCAATAATCCATCCGCCGAAACTACGCCTACTAAAGTTACTTGCGGAATATCTAAACCCTTGGTTAACATCTGTGTCCCCACTAATAAATCCGATTCTCCTGAACGGAACTGTTCGATTAATAAGCGATGTTGATCCTTGTTGCGAGTGGTATCACTATCAAAGCGAATCAAGCGGATGTTGGGGAATAACTTTGCGAGTTCCTGTTCCACTTTTTGGGTGCCACTACCAAAATGTTTGAAATAGGGCGAGCCACATTTGGGGCAAGATTTGGGTTGAATTAATGTGTAGTTGCAATAATGGCAGCGGAGATGAGCCAATTTTGGTTGATGGGCGGTAGGCGAGATGGGATCGTGATAGGAGAGCGAAACATCACAGTGAGGACATTCGGCAACATAGCCACAGGATCGACAGGAGACAAAGGTACTGTAGCCACGTCGATGAATGAAAAGAATTCCTTGCTGCTTTGCTTCAAGCATTTCCGCGATCGCATCTTGCAGCTTCCGACTCAAAATCGAATAATTACCCGCTTTAAACTCATCACGCATATCAACAACTTCAATCGGTGGCATATCCTTATTGCCAATACGATAGGGAAGTTCTAGATAAATAGATTTACCTTCTTGGTGAGCATAGATTACTTCTGCGGAAGGGGTTGCTGAACCAAGCACAAGGGGGATATTCTCTAGCTGCGATCGCCATTCGGCGATCGTGCGGGCATGGTAACAGGGTTGAGGTTGATCCTGCTTGAAGCTATTGTCATGCTCCTCGTCCATCACTATTAAACCCAAATTAGAAAGCGGTGCAAACACTGCCGATCGCGTACCGATCACAATTTGAGCTTCACCTGTGAGCATCAATCTCCATGTATCAAAGCGCTCTCCCTCCGATAACTGACTATGGTAAACATTCACCTTCGCATCCCCAAATCTGGCTCGAAAGCGATCGGTAAGCTGTGGAGTCAAGCCAATTTCAGGAACTAGAACGAGCGCTGACTTTCCTGCTGCGAGTACGGCAGCGATCGCCTGTAGATATACTTCCGTTTTGCCTGAGCCTGTAACTCCATGCAGCAGAAAATGCGGTGCAGTTTGGGCAGCGATCGCCTGCAAAATTTGTTGTAAAGCAGTATCTTGATCGGGTGTGAGATCTTTGGGGCGATCGCGTTTGACTGTATGACTTTTGCCGCCTAGTCGTAGAGATTCTTGTTTAGATATGGCAATATATCCTTTATTCACGAGTGTTTGCAAAACTGAAGCTGATGTCTTCGCCAGCTTAATCAATTGAGTTTTTAAGCATTCCCCACCCTTGTGCTGCAAAACTGTGAGAATCTCTGTTTGTCTGGTGGTGACTTCACTATCAGGCGCTTTAAGTAAAATAACCAGATCTTCATATTTAGGTTGCGGTCGGTTGGGCAATTCTAAAACCGTGTCAATCCATTCTAGTCTTTGAAGTTCCTTTAAGCCTGAGCCAGTATATCTTCCCAGCTTTTGCTGAATATAACGACGACTAATTCCCTTGGGATTATGCTTATGCTCTTGTAAAAAATCCCAAACCATTTGTGCTGCTTTTGGCAAAGCATGAGAATTTGGTTCCGCCGAAGGCGGAACCAAATTCTCATGCTTTACTTTAATTCGATAATGAGACTGATCCAGTAACTTAGGTGGCAGAGCCGTTTTTACAGTCTGCATCACAGGTGTACGATAATATTCTGCTGTACGCATTAGCATCTCCCAATAAGTCTTGGGGAAAATGCCAGAACTAACTACCGCACTAACTGATTTAATATCTGTATCTAAATCCGCGATCGCTGAATTGTCAGAAACTTGTAAGGCGATCGCGCCCACATGACGAGTACCTAATGGAACACTGAGAATATCACCAACTTGAATATTAATATCTTCAGGAATGCGATAGGTCAGCAAATCCTCAATACCAATACAATCAACGATCACACTGACATAGCGATCTTCAGTAATACCTTTTAAATCAAAAAGTTCCATAGAGTCTATCCTTTATGTTCACTTATACCAAAGCACAAAATGGCGTAGTCATTTTGTGCTTTCAAAACTCTTACAGGGGTTGGTTTTAATTCACAGAAGTATCGCCACACTTCTGTGAATTGGTTTAACCGCACTGCATGGACAAGTGAGAGAGCAAGCTGAAAAAAGTTTAACTAAACAATCTTATTCATCGTCGATTCACAAACCACTATAGCAATGAAAGAGATAGCTAGGACAAATTAAAACCCAAATAAATAAAGGCGGCGCGAAGCGCCGCCTTTATTTATAGAGAGCAAGGGGCTTAAGCCCCTTGTCTGTAGCGATTATTTATAAGCTCCTGCCTTATTTGCAGTATCTTTTAAATTCCCATTAAAGAACATCGGAATGAACTTCTCGACAAAAGAAGATGGATCTTTTTCCCAAGCCTTCTTAACTAGATCGATTCTAGTTTTTTGCAATTCGGGAGAGAACAAAGTCTGAGGTAGTTGATCGATCAAATACTGTGGACGTTGCCAGAGAGGGAGTGTATCGGCAATTTTCATCAAGTTCTCCACGCGGCGCACTTCTGCACCAGCGAGAACATCCATTCCTGATTCGTAGGCAGCCTGCTCGATCGCCGCATATTTGCGCTTAGCTGTATCTACCTTGGCATGGAGAGCTTCACTCTTTTTAGCAATTTCGGCAAGCTTACGATTACCCCAACGCACATGAGCGACTTCTTCAGGGAGAATTTGAGCGATCGTTTCACGGATTTTGACGTTTTCGGGAGTTTGCTCAGCTTTTTCGAGGGCACGAACATGAGCCGCAAAGTATTCACAACCACGCTTTTCCGTGACGTTGATCGCAGCAAGTGATTCGATGATGCCATCTTCTGGCTCACTGCCGATAGTGTCATAGCTAATCATTCTCTCAAACTCATCGATATAGGAAGTCCCAGGAGGAGTGCCGATATCTTCACCAAGTTCATAGAGCAAATCGGTTAACCACAGAGCATGACGCGCTTCATCAGCAACGTGATGCGATAAATCTTTAATCAAGTCACGGGGCTTGCCATCGAGCCTTTCGATGAGGTCGGTCAAGTCTTTGCAACTACGTTGCTCATTGAAACGATAGCGATTGATTGTGACCATGTGGATTTCACGCTGTCGCACCACTTGATCGAGAATATCTTGGGCGCTTAGCTGTCCACGAAGTTTACGAGGATATGCAACAGTCATTTTTTAAACCTAGATAATAACGGTAGGATAATTTGCGCTATATGCCGCTTATTCTATAAAGATTCTAATCCTAATTTGTAAAGAAGTGTGAAGCCTGAACCTTTATCTACTCATTTAGTTACTCCCTACGACTGGCTTGATCGCTCCATAGACTCGATCCACAAAGCTAATTGGTATCGCTCTACACAAACCATTACGAGTAAAGCAGGGGCGATCGCCATGGTTGATGGGCGAGAAATGTTGATGTTTGCTAGCAATAATTATTTGGGCTTAGCAGGCGATCGCCGCTTGATTGACGCAGCCATTAAGGCAACGGAAATGTACGGTACTGGCTCAACGGGATCGCGCTTAGTCACAGGGCATTTGGCTTTGCATGAGGAATTAGAAACGGCGATCGCTGATCTGAAAAATACGGAAGCAGCTTTAGTTTTTAGCTCTGGTTATTTAGCAAACTTGGGGACAATCGCGGCGATCGTGGGGGCGCGAGATTTGATTTTAGGTGATGATTACAATCACTCTTGTTTGAAAAAAGGCGGACTTCTAAGTGGCGCAACGGCAATCGATTATCAGCATTTGGACTTAGCAGATCTCACCAATAAGTTGCAAGAACATCGCACAAAATATCGACGTTGTCTGATTACGACTGACACAGTGTTTAGTATGGATGGCGACCTTGCCCCATTGCGAGAAATTATAGACTTAGCGCACCAATACGATTGCATGGTGTTAGTCGATGAAGCGCATGGTACAGGGGTATTTGGCGATCGTGGTGGTGGCTTAACTCAGGCTTTAGGAATTCGGCAAAACTTAATTCAAGTGGGAACACTAAGCAAAGCTTTGGGTAGTTTGGGAGGCTATGTGGCAGGTTCGGCAAAACTGATCGACTATTTACGCAATCGCGCTGCTACTTGGATTTATACAACAGCACTATCGCCTGCGGATACGGGCGCAGCGATCGCCGCCATTGAGATTGTCAAAACTGAGAAGGCTATCCGTGAGCAGCTTTGGC
>JBJTVM010000004.1:0-4399 GCA_046081205.1 Pseudanabaena sp.
CCAGAAGAAATTTTGAAAGTGGCGCAAAGCGCCACTTTCAAAATTTCTTCTGGATCCCTTAAAGCCTAAATAGGTTATATCTGATTGATAAATATTGTGATCTATTCCAGCCTGTCATATTTTGATGGATTAAGTGCTTAAATAGACCAGATAATTTTGACTAGAAAAATCATCCCTTTATTCTAGTTGAGTTAAACTTAATCTTTATTACACTCAAGTGTGAGGATGTGCTGCTGTGAATTGGGTCAAAAGGTTTAGTATTTTCGTCTCTGTAGCGATCTCATCTTTGGCGATCGCCCAAGCTGCCTCGGCACGTTTTGTGATTTTTGTTGCAGGTAATGATGCTGCAACATTACAGAGAGTTCGCACTGTCTCCCCAACTGCTTTTGCAACCAAAATCAATGATCAACCTGTAATTCAAGCAGGTACTTTTAACTCTGAAACTAGCGCTGATAGCCTTGTGATCGCTTTGCAACAATCGGGGTTGTCTGCCCAAAAGTATTTTAGAGCTTCAAGTGGGAAGGAAGGTAATGTTCAAGTTCCTTTCCCCGAAACTACTACCTCTTCTGTAACATCTTCAGTTGTCTCTTTGCCTAGCCCCCAACAGGTTGTCATTCAACCAAGCTCTACTGTTCAACCAGTAGGCTTTCAGGTAGATTCTCAACCCCAAGTTTTTAGCTCTGTGCCTCAACAAGCGATCGCCTATAACCAAAATCAATATCAGCAGATCACAACTAATACTGTCGTTCCGCAAGTACAAACCCAACAGGTACTAGTACCCCGTTGGCAACAGGTATTAGTTCCAGAAACTCGCCAAATTGTAACCCAGACAGTTGTACCACAAACCCAAATTGTCCAAACAGGTTTTATGCAACCAACTGGTTTTGTGCAGCCGACTGCTTTCACTCAATCAACATCCTCATATGTACAGCCAACTTTACAGGCAACAGGCTATACGCAAACAACTGGTTATGTGCAACCACAGACTGGGTTTATTCCTGCGTCATCAGCAACAGTAGTTCCCACAACCTATGACAACTCTATTGCCACAGCTAATAATAATTTTGCTGTGCAACCTCAGCCAATCTCTGCCTTTAGTACGAGTGCCGCTACTAGTGAAATGCAGTTACCGCAATCAGCGCAAAATCCTAGCTTTCGTTATGTTGCGGCTGTACCTGCAATTGCTAATAATCAGTTCTTACTAGCGCGAGTCCGCCAATATATCCCAAATGCTTTTTTCGCTAATTCTGGACGTGGTACTTATATTCATGCAGGTGCTTATCAAAGTCGCGACTCAGCAGAAGCGGTATCTCGCTATCTGCGATCGCAAGGTGTTGACTCACGAGTTCTTTACTTCTAATTAAGCCTGTGAATAGCACTTCAGACATTACCCCTGATCCTAGCCAAAAATCAGTACGTCGCCTTAAATGGCTTGAGCCTGTCGCCTTGCTTTTCCCTAGTGGCTTTTGGTTGGTCGCATTTTTGATTATCCCAACGGCTTTTATTTTAATTCAGAGCCTTGTTCCTTTGGGTAAAACTGAGTTTGGGCTAGACAACTACCAAAGAGTATTTGAGTACGTTGGTGGTAACTTTATCTATCTAGTCGTCGTATGGAGATCACTGCTTTATGCAGTGATCACGACGGGCTTTTGTTTACTTTTTGGCTTTCCTGTTGCTTACTGGCTGGCAGTGATTGCCCCTAAGCGCTGGCGCAATATTTTGCTCCTATTATTTGTCTTACCTCTTTGGACTTCATCCCTATTGCGTTCCTATGCATGGATTACAATTTTGCGTCCGACAGGAGTTTTAAATACCTTTCTTAACTTCATTGGACTATCGGGGATCAATGTGTTAAACAAGGCTGAAGGGGTAATTATTGGCATGATTTATACTTATCTGCCTTACATGGTATTAGTTTTATATACTTCGCTAGAACGTCTAGATTTACGCTTACTTGAGGCGGCGGCTGACCTTGGGGCTAATGCCAAACAAACTTTCTGGCAAATTACGGTTCCACAGGTCTCTTCAGGAATTATTGCGGGATCAGCGCTGGTATCAATTACTAGCTTTAGTGATTACATTAATCCACAGCTATTAGGTGGGCCTGGTAGTCGCACGATCGCCTCAATTATCGAATTGCAATTCCTAGGTGCAAGTAGCAACCGAGGGTTTGGCTCGGCTCTGAGTATGGTGCTAATTCTTGCCGTCACTATCGTGATTGCTTTGCTGATTAAATATGGTGATCGCAGGGTGGTAAGTGATGGCTAGCCAAATCAATGTCCCGACTGTTAAGCGTTGGCAAACTTGGTATACAGTCCTTGCCTTCTTTTACATGTACTTGCCAATCGCGGTTCTTACAATCTTTAGCTTTAACCAATCCCCTTCGCCATCGAAATGGACAGGGTTTACTTGGGAGTGGTATTCCAAGTTTCTTCAAAACCCAACCCTGTTAGCAGCCTTAAAAAACAGTCTGAGTGTGGCGTTAACTGCGGTATCGATCTCCGCCGTAATTGGTACGCTGACGGCTGTCGGTTTGGCTCGCTATTATTTCCCAGGCAAGAGTCTGTATCGTGGGGTTACCTACTTACCTCTAATCATCCCTGACATTGCGATCGCCGTAGCCACTCTCGTATTTTTTGCAGCGATTAAATTACCACTTAGCCTAGTTACAATCGTAATAGCCCATATTGTTTTTTGTTTGGCTTATGTCGCTGTAGTCGTTTCCAGTCGCCTTGCCACAATCGATCCCAAACTTGAAGAAGCAGCGCTTGATCTAGGTGCTACTCCTGTTCAAGCTTTTTTACGAGTATTGCTACCACAGCTTTTACCAGGGATTGTGTCAGGCTGTCTGCTTGCATTTATTCTGAGCATGGATGATTTTGTAATTGCTTATTTTACTGCAGGCGTTGGTTCAACTACATTACCGATCGCTATTTTCTCTTCACTGCGGAGCGGCGGTGTCACACCCGAATTAAATGCTCTCAGCGTATTACTAATTCTTGCTTCAGCATCAATGGCAGCGATCGCAGAAGCAATCAGAAGTTGGGGCAATCATGATTAGGCTTTGATCGTACCCAAGAACTTAGTGTTGCGGCGTGAAGCTCCGCAACACTAAGTTCTTGGGTTTTAATATCTAGTTGTAGGCTGTGAAGGGATTACAAAAATTGAATTGATATTAAAAAATTGGAAATTATGATACTTTTTTGAAAAGCTTTATCAAAAAATTAACTGGTTTTACAAACATAGGTTAAAAACGTGTGGTATATTACATTTGGCAAAGCTAATCAAAGCTACAGAATGACTCCCCATGAGTGAGAAGCCTTTAAAGCTGCGAATCTCAGTTCCACCCGTTGAGGGAATCGAGGACATTCCCATCGCAGCAGTCGAAGTACTCGCTACAAAAATGGGGTTTGAGCCTGATGCTGTGCAAGATATCGTACAAGCTCTTACGGAAGCTTTAGTTAATGCGGTTCTTTACAGTACATCTGATCTTGACGTAGAAGTTGTAGTTTTCGCAGCAAATACCAGCCTAGTTGTAGAAGTCCATGATCGTGGATCAGGTTTTGATATCGATAGTGTACCTCCACCAGATTTTGATTTGATATCCGAGATTGGTGTCAAGAACGGTGGGTTTGGTATACATATGATCAAAGCACTGGTTGATAAGGTCGAAATCGAGTCTACCAATCAAGGTACAACCGTCCGTATGAGTAAGTTCCTGTCTATCCCCAAACCCATTCTCCAATCATGACTCATTCCTCATTTTTACAAGATGAACTCAAGATCGTCGAACAAATTGATGGCGATCAAGTTATTCTCAAACTAAATGGTGCTTTGAGTGTAACCACGGTTCCCTATTTTAGACAAGCCGTGCAACCATTTATTGACCGCAAATTATCAGCGATCGTTTTGGATTTTGAAGGAGTGACTAAGATCGTCAGTAGAGGTGTAGGCGCGGCGATCGATATGGCAGTGCAAGCTAAGAAGCAAGGTGGCAAACTACGCTTAGAGAACGTTGGTAAGTATGGTCGCTCGCTATATATCCAAGGTGTACATTTAGTAGCTGAAGTACCTGAGTTAGAAGGTTTTGAACCATAAGAACCAATAAATTATAAGCGTTGCAGAGCGACGCTTATAATTTATTGGTTCTTATTTTAGGAAGTAAATATGAAAATCGTTAGCCGTAAATCGTTGGGCATACAATGTGTTTTCGATATTGGCTTAGAGCAAGATCACAATTTTTTATTAAGTAACGGCTATATTGCCTCTAACTGCTTTAATAAATCCCATAGTGTTGCTTATGGATATGTAACCTATCAGACTGCATATCTTAAAGCAAACTATCCCGTTGAATACATGGCGGCTTTGTTGTCTTCGGTCAGTGGTGATCAGGACAAAG
>JBJTVM010000005.1:0-13905 GCA_046081205.1 Pseudanabaena sp.
TTTTTTTTTTTTTTTTTCGCCGCCTCCCCCCCCCCCCCCCAAGCCACGATATCTTTTTTAGTTTTTGCTAAGCTGCTTGAGAAATCATTTGAGTAGGTACAGAGACCCAGAGCCGAAATTTTTCTGCATCAGGAGTAATTAATACGGCTAAACCCAAATCTAAGTCTTTTCTACAAACAGCGATCGCTTCGTTCAAGCTGTTGTAAGCCTTGTCAGCAACAAAAGTTTTGCCTAAAAATACAATCCCACGCTCCTTGCCAGTGGTAGTTATGACTTCAATTTGACGAGCTTCATTTAGTGAGTTGAGAATCATGGTTGTTGGATAGTTAGGCTTGCGAACTTTGAAGGAATTACTCTATAGCTATGAGTATTGCTTTCGATAAGTGTCAAGACTGCGATCGCTAATTATTGTTTCTGTGATTTTATGCGTGCTAATTTGTGATTAAAATCACAAATGTCGAAAATAATCTCATAGAATGCTCAACTACCCTAGCCTCTGACAAATATGCCACCCGCTTCTGCATCTATCTCCAAACTTAATAGTCGCAAACAAGAGCCTGCTTCTATTAGCATAGTCAGTTCTCTCCAAAACGATCTGCAAGCATTAGCCAACTCCCAAAAGGCGATCACCCTTGCTGGCTATTTCCAAACAGGACAAGGACAATATGCTGAAGGCGATCACTTCTTAGGAATTACCGTTCCTGAACAGCGAAAGCTTGCCAAAAATTATCGTGACCTAGGTTTTGCAGAAATTTCTGAACTTCTCAACAGTGAATGGCATGAATACCGATTGACTGGGTTATTAATTTTGACCTATCAGTTTGCGAAGGCAACGCCCACCCAACAGCAAGCGATTGTCGATTTCTATCTTGCGAATACCCATGCTATTAACAATTGGGATTTAGTTGATGTGACTTGTCAGCCAATTTTGGGGATATATTTCTTGCAACGCGATCGCCAAATTCTATATCAGTTGGCAAATTCTGCTAGCCTCTGGGAGCAAAGGATTGCGATTGTCACAACGGGTAAATTTATTAAACATGGACAATATCAAGACACCCTAGCGATCGCTGAGTTATTACTGCAACATCCTCATCATCTCATTCACAAAGCCGTAGGCTGGATGTTGCGAGAAGTAGGGAAACAGGATCGTTATGTCTTATTAGAATTTCTAGACCAACATGCTAGCCAAATGCCTCGTGTGATGTTGCGCTATGCGATTGAGCATTTTGATCAGCCTCAACGACAAGCATACTTACAGCGCAAACCCTAATAGAAAAGGGCGCTTAGCGCCCTTTTCTATTAGGGTTTGCTTTCAGTTTTAAAACTTAACTCTGTGCCGTTGAGAATACGCTCGATATTAGAACGATGTAACCAAATTACAAAGATACAGCCTACCGTCACAAAACCCGAATAAACCATATTTCCCTGCAATGTCCACATCAAAACTGGGGCAGCAGTAGCCGCAGAAATAGAGCTAATCGAAACAGTACGCCAAATTGCCATAGTCGCCAACCAAATACTAAAAGCAGCGATCGCCACAGTCCAATTCAACATAAACAAAATTCCGATCCCTGTTGCCACAGACTTACCACCCTTAAATCCTAACCACACTGGACGGCTGTGACCAATCAGCGCCAGCATCCCTGCCCCAATAACAAATAGGGATAAATTATTAGTAATCGGTACTTGAGTAAGTCCAAACGCTGAAGCCAAGAGCGTTTGCAAGTAATTTGCGGACTGCATCATGTAAATGGCGATCACCCCTTTGGCAAAATCCACTAGAAATACACTCATCCCTGCAAATTTACCCACATTGCGCCAGACATTTGTAGCTCCCGTCGATCCTGAGCCAAGCTGGCGAATATCAATACCCGCCATCCGCCCCACTAAATACCCAGTGGGAAAAGATCCTAAAAAATAGGCGATCGCAAGCAACAGATAGGGAAACCACATAAGCTGAATTTCATAAACAATAGGGGCAAGCGCAAGCGCTACCCCTATTCTCCAATATTGTGGTAACTACAGCGCTTTGCGCTTTCTTAAAAACCAAAGGAAATTTTCAAAGTTTTCCTTGGTCTAGCGATCGCTATTCTGGTTGGGACATAATACCAATTCACAGAAGTGTGGCTACAATTCTGTGAATTAAAAGCCAACCCCTGTGATGCCAAGGCACAAAATAGCGTAGCCATTTTGTGCCTTGGCATCACAGCAAGAGCAATTGGTTTTTAATCCACTACAGAATTTGCTAATAGCTTTGCAGACAGAGAAATTGTAGTGATTCGCGATAAAACTAAACTGAAATTTGCTATGTATGAATGCTTATTTTGGGTTCAGACTGTTTTGAATAACGATCGCTTGTTTGCGATCGCTTACTCCCAACTTGTGCAAAATTGTATGAATATGCACCCTTACTGTTCCTGACGAAATATAAAGGATATCAGCGATTTCTTGATTGGTCTTGTGTTCAGACATTAAAACGAGAATTTCTTTTTCCCTTCGCGTCAAAGTATCAATTTTTGATCCCGATGATTCATCTAAAGTAAGTTCAGAAGATTGATTTTGAAAAGTATGTTGGATTTCGGCAGTAGCCGTAGCATCCCACCAAGAGGCTCCTGCAATCACTGAGCGCATCGCC
Organism: Pseudanabaena sp.; assembly: GCA_046081205.1. Taxonomy (GTDB): domain Bacteria; phylum Cyanobacteriota; class Cyanobacteriia; order Pseudanabaenales; family Pseudanabaenaceae; genus Pseudanabaena. Next base: position 2,639 of record JBJTVM010000005.1, read on the forward strand.
AAAATTAACGTCTCGGCAGCAACGCCCTTAAGACAGTAACCCTGTGCGCCTGCGGTGACTAAACGGGAAATAAGTGATCGCTCATTACGTGAAGTGAGTACCAAAATTGGTAAGTTCGGATGATTGATTTTGATTTGACGACAAGTTTCTAGTCCACCCAACCCTGGTAAACCGATATCAAGCAGGACGAGATCAAAGGGCTGCTGTTTGGCAAGATCGATCGCCGTTTCTCCATCATTAGCCTCCGCTAAAACTGCAATTTTAGTTTCCTGTTGCAAGCGTACCTGTAGACCGAGGCGAAAGAGTTCGTCGTCTTCAACTAACAGGATTTTGAGGTGATCTAAGGTCATTTTTTTAGAGTAAGCTTCAGCAGCAAGCATCATCAAAGTTGAAATGATATTGTCAATTCAATCTGGCAGGATACCGATCCTGTTTAGGCACTGTTATGGGATGAATAGGGCAAAGCTGGCAGACGAAATCCAAAAATTGCACCTTGGGGATGATGATTTTCTGCCCAAATTGTACCGCCATGGGCTTCGATAATTTGACGAGTTAGGTATAGCCCTAGCCCAGAACCAGTAGCTAAGCGATCGCTCTGCCCTTGATAAAACCGCTCAAATAGGTAGGGCTGCTCGTCAGGTTTAAGCCCTGCACCAACGTCAATTACTTGGACAATCTGATGCGAAGATTGGGTTTGTAGCACTAATTCTACTTTTGCACCACGCGGAGAATGATTAATTGCATTGGTTAGTAAATTTGCAAAAACTCGCCGCAATTGGAAAGCATCACCATGCACCCACAGGAATTTACGAAAGTCTGATTCTCCATAATGGAGGTTCAAATAAACGCGACGACTAGTAGATAGACTCAAAAGCGAAGCTGCTACATCTTCCGCGAGAATGGCTAAGTTAATTGGTTCTAATTGTAATTGCAAACCTTCCGTTTCATTGCGATAGACATCAAGGAGAGTTTCCACTAGTTGCAAACTATTCTGATGACTGCGAATCATGGTTGCGACTACAGTTTTTTGTTTGGCATGAATAGTTCCAAATTGTTCACGGTCAAAGGCTTGGAGAGTCTCGATCGCCCCAAGTAATGGTGTGCGTAAGTCATGAGCCAATGTAGAAGCAAAGTCTTCACGGACATTCATGATTTTCTCTTGTGCTTGCAGTTTTGCCTGTTGCTGCACCAAAATTTGTTGTGTTTGCCGATTGCGATCGCACAGGATCGCGGTCACTACTAGAGCTAATATGGTTACCAAACGATTGACAACCATAGAAACTTGAATTGTTTCATGATTAGGAATCCAGATATTAATGAGTGTCAAAATCGCAGCAGCTATTGTGAACCCAAAAGTACTAGTACGGCTCAATTGTGAATTAGCGATGAGAATCGGGCTGATGTAGAGATAACCCATCACATAGTCTGGAGGTGTGGAGAATTCTAAAATAATCACTAACCCAATCAAGCCTATAATCTTCCAAAATGAAGGCGATCGCCAAGGTGATGCTTGTTTAGCCATATATGTCGAATTTCCCACAACCATTCGCCTCTCTCAAAAAATTAATCAAATAGCGATCATTTACCCCTCTAGCGAAGATTTTCTAAGTCCGCTAGATCTTGAAGTCTGCCAGATGCTAATTTATTCTTTTTAAGGTTATCAAGATCGATGAATTTAACAGCTATATCGTCAAGCATTACTTCTATTTTAGATGCGTAACAGATTTGGAAGTCAATGCCATCTGGACTGGTGATTAAGTCAATGCGGTTAGGAGGATAACCAAGTTGAATAATTTGATGTGGTTCTTGAAAGTCTTGGGCAGTCAGTCCTAAGCTACCAAAGCCAAATTCTGTTAGAGCTGTAATTATTTTTTGTGAATTTTCTTCGCTGATTTCTATCCAAATATCGATGTCTTTGGTATATCGTGGATGTCCATGTACAGCGACTGCATAGCCGCCAATGACAAGATATTTAACTTGGTTGTCGTTTAATAATTGTATAAATTCTTTGAAGTCTTGGTTGAGCATTGTGTTTATATTGATGATATTCTTGGCGAATTTGTTCAAGGGTTTCTAGTCGCTTTTGGGGCGTTTGTTGTTGCCAGTATTGAAAATCGCTGGTTTGTTGTTTGATGTTAGTTTTGGTGATTACTTTTTCCATTTTTTGAATTGTAGTAAGTTATATCTTTGTTGATTGTCCATTCAATCCCCTATAATCAATGATTGCTTCTTGAAAAATCAATCAACTAGCGATCCCCTGATCATACAATTGATTCATAATTTTGTTTAAATGAATCTTACTTAATACGGTCTAGTATTTCAGTAACTAGATTTTCCCATTCTATTTGATGAATTTCTTGTTGCTTTCTTAAATTACTATCAGAAGGAGTATATTCAATTAGGGGACGATTATTAGCTTCAGCTTTACGGATAATATCTGCATTTTTGATGAAGCTTTTAAATATTACAGAAGCTTTGCTTTTTCGGATATTCCTTGCTTCCCATTCCCGAAACTCTCTATCCCACTTTTTATTTTCAGGCGTTGCTTTTGGATCAATTTTTGAATAAAGAACCCCAAGCAATTCAACTTCACAAGAAGCTTTGCATTTCTTTAACCGATCTACACGTTCAACAATTTTGTCTAATCCCCAATGTGAATAAGCGTCCAGAAACGTTGGAACGATAAAATAGCGACTGAGAGAGAGAGCATTTAGTTTAATTAGTCCAAGGCTCGGTGGACAATCAACGATAATATGAGTATAAGCTCTACCATATGGATCATTTAGTTTGTGTAAGGCATTGAAGAGAATATCTGTTGCACTAAGGTAGTAACGATGATAACCAACAAGTTTGTCCTGAATATCAATAAGTTTAAGACTAGATGGAAGTAAATCAAGCTTTAACCCTTCAATAGGCGTTACCCTAATGTTATTGAGATTGAATGTTTCACTGTCATCATCTCGCTTTATTTCATGCTCAAAAAGTTGATATAGAGTTTTGTTGTTTTTATCTATTTCCGTATATTGATCTTTATTCAACAGAGTAAGTGAAGCATTGCTTTGGGGATCTAAATCGATAAGTAAAACTGATGCTGGTTTCTTTTTATCACTAGATTTTGATTCGAGTTCTCTTTTTGCTAAAGTAGCTGCAACATTTACAGCAGATGTTGTGTTTCCAACCCCACCCTTGAGATTTATAAAGCTAATTACTGTAGCGTTTCCGATCTTCATTTGTTTTGCGAGTTTATGGATGTTTTAATAACGTGATTTGGAATTATCTAACGGCGACAAATCTGATTGTAATTGTTTTGTAGAAACTGTTCTGCAACATATCCAAATTCTTTGAGATCAGGAATATATATGCGAACCCAAGAAACTCCTTCTGAAATACCTTCACAGCTAATAACATAAATTCGATCTCCTTTGCTTAAAGTTGCGAAAACAAATCCCCCATTACCTTGTCTAGTCGCTAAGTTTCGGACATTCACGTCATCTGCGATTACCAGTGTTGTAGACTGACCTCTGATAAATTTTTGAGCAACTGCTTCTCTGGGATTGAATAGTAGTTTTCCAGCATTAACTGAGAATACGGGAAATAAGCTAAAAGTAACAGCCGTAATTAGAAAGAAAGTTCTAAATGATATTCTAAACATATCTAAATTGCCAATTTATAGAGGTTTATGGGTGATTATGGATATGAGCTTTAAGCTACAGCGAACTCCGTTAACTTCCTAGTTTCAGGATCATGAAAAGCTAAAACTATATCGGACTTAGGAATATCTTCCCTTAATAACTCATTAGCAATACCCTCCTCAGTCCAATCATCCTCAATATAAATCTTTTGATTTTTAATACGGATATGCACCTGAATATTTCTATATTTTCTATTCCCTTCCCAACCCATTAAAAACCAAAAATATTGATCATGAGCCTCATCAAAAACGAGGCAACTCTCTCTGTCTCTAATATCAGAATTAGAAGCCCAGCTATGATACTCAGTCAAAATCTTTTTGATAACACCACGATACTTATCTAGTCTATCCATTGTAAAATTTCCTCCTGCACTGTATTCACAACCAATAACTTAACTGAATCTATACGTATCAGATCTTGAATTGAGTCTCTCAGAAAAAAATTTTGATAACTGCTTTCTTTAATTGCTAAATAAAGACTGTATTCAGAGGCGGTTAATCGGATTAAATTTCGATAGAGAATGTACTGTCCCAATGCTACTTCAAAATCTCGCATTGGTGACGGGCTTAAAAAACTTTTAACCTCAACCACGATCTTTTTACCTTGACGTTCGGCAGCGATCGGCTTTTCGGCAGCTAAATCAGCAAACAAATCAACATCCTTATATCGAATCAGATAAGGATCAGCCGTGATTACCCAACCATCCTTGATGAGGGCATTTTTAACTGCATCATGATAAATATCTTTAGCTGGCATAGTTTAAACGTAAACGTAAAAAACGAGATTGAATAAGCTCAATTTACTTTCATTTTAGACACTTGTTGCAGTAACTCATGAGATGCGATCGCCATATTCATAAACCTATCAGCAAGCAACTAAGCGATCGCCAACTAAACATCAACTAAACGCGATCTAAACAGCGCAATCTCGAAGGTGTTTGGAACCTATGCTTAAGTAAGCAAGAGCATTCTAAACAAAAAGATATACCTTGTCAGCAGAGAGAAATAGGTTGATGATTTGACTATCACAGCAATTGCTTGATACTTCATCGACTTAAAAGGAAGCAGAAATTTCCATGCTACAAGGATGGATACAGATAGGAATTACACTAGTGCTGATTGTGGCGATCGCGCCGATTTTTGGTCGTTACATCGCAAGAGTATTCTTAGGTCGTAAGACTTTACTAGATAGAGTTTTAAATCCACTGGAGAATTTGATATTTTCTCTCAGCGGCGTTAATCCTCAAACCCAAATGACAGGTTGGCAATATGCCCGTTCGATTTTGTATAGCAATTTGGTAATGGCGATGATGCTATTTCTGATGCTGATGTTTCAGGGATTGTTGCCACTTAACCCAACAGGGATAGGCGCTCCAAGCTGGGATATGGCTCTACATACGACGATTTCGTTTATTACTAATACCAATCAACAACATTATTCTGGGGAAACAGCCCTCAGCTACTTTACCCAGATGCTGGGTTTAGGATTTCTATTTTTCACCTCAGCCGCAACAGGTATCGCCGTGGCGATCGCCTTTATTCGGGGTTTAACTGGGCGATCGCTTGGCAATTTCTATAAAGATCTCACACAGGCGATTACCAGAATCCTCCTACCAATTAGCATTATTGGAGCAATCATATTTATCGCCGCAGGTGTACCCGAAACCTTATCAGCACCTGTGATTGTCCCGACTTTAGAAGATGGAAATATCAGTCAGGCGATCGCGATCGGCCCTGTAGCTCATTTCGAGATCATTAAGCAACTTGGCGAAAATGGCGGTGGATTTTTTGGTTCTAATTCCGCTCATCCCTTTGAGAATCCCAATAGCTTCACGAATCTGATTCAGATTTTGACGATGATTTCCATACCCACGGCTCTAATTTTTACCTATGGAGAAATTGCCAATAGCCGTAAACAAGCATGGTTAGTTTTTGGCTTGGTGTTCATTCTCTATGTTGCTTTTATTGTCGTGGTAGGCGTTGGAGAGTATCAGGGCAACCCCCTTGTAAATAGATTGCTTGGCTCACCAAGTCCCAATCTAGAAGGAAAAGAAGTTCGCTTTGGGTGGGCGCAGTCAGCATTATTTGCAGTAACGACAACGGGAACAATGACAGGTGCGGTCAATTCGATGCATGACTCTCTAATGCCCAGTGGAGGCTTTATCACTTTATCGAATATGTTCCTACAAATCATTTGGGGCGGACAGGGAACAGGTACGGCTTACCTATTTGCCTATTCGATTTTGGCAGTATTTGTGACAGGCTTAATGGTTGGTCGGACTCCAGAATTTCTGGGACGCAAGATTGAGAAGAATGAAGTGGTTTCGACGAGTTTTTTGATTTTGTTAATCCATCCAATTTTTATTCTTATTCCTAGTGCGATCGCCTTAGCATTTCCCGATCAGTTAGCAGGGATTAGCAACTCAGGATTTCATGGACTCTCGCAGGTAGTTTGTGAATACGCTTCGGCAGCAGCCAATAATGGATCTGGGTTTGAAGGACTAGCAGATAATACACTTTGGTGGAATCTCAGTACTTCCGTTAGTTTGCTAGGTGGTCGTTATATTCCTTTAATTGCGCTGTTGCTATTAGCTGATGGTATATCCCGTAAGCAACCTGTAGCAATGACGACAGGAACATTGCGTACCGATACAGTTCTTTTTACTAGCGTTACGGCTGGCGTGATTTTGATTATGGGTGCATTGACTTTCTTTCCTGTGTTGGCTTTAGGCTCAGTTGCAGAAGCGTTTCTCATCGCTAGAGGGGGATAACCCTCATCCCCCTTGCTCCTGTGTGCAGACAAGTTATCAGCTATAAGTTACTAAAGATCCCCCTCAATCCCCCTTATAAAGGGGGAAGAAGAAAATGTTTCCCCCTTTATAAGGGGGACTGGGGGGATCTACACACTGAAACGTAGGCAGAGAGACTTGTGTACAATCCTCTCTTTGGGAGAGGTGTTGCCATCGTTGAGGGGCTTAAGAACTTCTAAATACTTCTCTTCCTAAAATTTATGAATAATTCAACTAAACTAATACCTAGTGGCACTCGTGACTCACGCAAACACACACCCAAAGCATCAATGGGAGGACTTTATCAACGGGCTGTGCGTGATGCTTTTCGGAAACTGAATCCTAAAATCGCAGTACGAAATCCCGTCATGTTTATGGTTTGGGTCGGCACGATTGTGACTTTGCTAGTCACAATCGATCCAAATCTCTTTGGTACTGTCAAAGGTGATCCCAATCAAGAGCGGGTTCTCAATGGATTAATTACACTAATTCTCTTTTTTACGGTGGTCTTTGCTAACTTTGCCGAGGCGATCGCGGAGGGTCGTGGTAAAGCTCAAGCTGATTCATTACGCACCAAGCGATCAGATACGATCGCTCGTAAAGTTCTACCTGATGGCACGATTCAGCCAACTAGCTCTACAGAGTTACGGCGTGGTGATTTAGTAAAAGTGGCGATCGGGGAAATGATCCCTGCGGATGGCGAAGTGATTGCGGGTCTCGCCTCCGTTGATGAATCAGCGATTACAGGCGAATCAGCCCCCGTTCTCAAGCAAGCTGGTACAGATATTTCCAGTTCAGTTACAGGTGGTACGCGCGTAGTTTCCGATGAATTAACAATCAAGATTTCGGCTGACCCCGGACAAGGGTTTATCGATCGCATGATTGCCCTTGTGGAAGGAGCCGAACGTACCAAAACACCCAATGAAATTGCTTTGACCGTGCTGCTGACGGTGCTAACGCAGGTATTTCTAATTGTTGTCGCGACAATTACGCCGATCTCTAACTATGTGAATACCCCTACCACCATTGCCATTTTAATCTCTCTCTTAGTTGCGCTAATTCCCACCACGATTGGAGGATTGCTGAGTGCGATCGGCATTGCAGGGATGGATCGCGTCGCTCAGTTTAATGTGATCGCCACATCAGGACGCGCCGTTGAAGCTTGCGGCGATATCAATACTTTGGTACTCGATAAGACAGGCACAATTACTCTAGGTAATCGCTTAGCCGATGAATTTATCCCTGTCAATGGACATTCTCTGAGCGAAGTTGCCTTGGTTGCCCTTGCAGCTAGTATCTTTGATGAAACTCCAGAAGGGCGCTCAATTGTCCAACTAGCCGAGCAATTAGGAGCGATCGCCAATTTTGATCGCACCCTAGCCAAAGGAATCGATTTCTCCGCCCGTACTCGCATGAGCGGCACTGATTTACCCAATCAAATCGAAGTTCGCAAGGGAGCCGTAGATGCGATTCGTGGATTTGTGCGATCGCGATCGGGTGAAGTACCTGAAGAGTTTGAAGCAGCCTATGAGAAAGTCTCAAAACTCGGTGGCACTCCTTTGGGCATATGTCAGGGTAGCGATCTCTATGGAGTAATTTATCTCAAAGATATCGTCAAATCAGGACTGCGCGAAAGATTCGATCAACTGCGTCGGATGGGTGTACGCACCATCATGCTCACAGGCGACAACCAGATTACAGCCTCTGTAATTGCGGAAGAGGCAGGAGTCGATGATTTCATCGCTGAAGCCACACCCGAAGATAAAATCGAAGTCATTCGTCGAGAACAGTCTCAGGGTAAATTAGTCGCCATGACAGGCGATGGTACAAATGATGCACCAGCCTTAGCCCAAGCCAACGTTGGGGTTGCGATGAATTCAGGCACACAAGCCGCTAAGGAAGCCGCAAATATGGTGGATTTGGACAGTGATCCGACAAAGTTAATCGACTTAGTAGCGATCGGCAAACAATTACTGATTACGCGCGGCGCATTGACCACCTTCTCGATCGCCAATGACATCGCCAAATACTTTGCGATCATCCCCACCATCTTTGCCACCGCAGGGATTGGCACTTTAAATGTAATGGGGCTAAAAAGTCCCCAATCCGCTATTCTCTCGGCGCTAATTTACAATGCCTTAATTATTCCTGCCTTAATTCCCCTTGCACTCAAAGGTGTAAAATTCCGACCTCTTACTGCCGATCAACTTCTCCAACGCAATATTCTACTTTATGGTCTAGGCGGCGTAATCGCTCCATTTATCGCCATCAAATTCATCGATATTCTCCTGCCAATTGCCTAATCTAAAAAAATCTTCACAACTATGAAAAAACATATTTCTCACACTTCTCCAAGCTTCCCCATAGCCGACCTTAGCGATCTCTGGCAACAATCTCTTAAACAGAAATATCCTATCTATCTGTTTCTAGCGATCTGCTTTAATCTCATTATTGCTCCTGCGGTCTATGCCGCCAACGCCGAAAGCTTCACTAAATTCCAAGCCTATGCTCTAGGACTTCTAGGAATTGTCACCTTAGCCTTCTCAATTTATCTATTTGTCGTCATGTTTCAGCCTGAGAAGTTTTAAATTAATTACCAATTACCAATCACCAAATTATGAACGAAATCATCAAAGCCATTCGTGCCACCCTAGTTCTCTGGATACTCGTTGCTGTGATCTATCCTTTAGGAATGTTGGCGATCGCCCAGTTGCCTTTTCTCTCTTCTCAAGCTAATGGTAGTCTCATCCGTAATACTCAAGGTCAAGTTATCGGTTCGGCTCTAATCGGACAACCCTTTACTAGTGATCGCTACTTCAACAGTCGTCCTAGTACTACTAACTACAGTACTGCTGATCCAAAAGCGGACACAGCAAATATTCTCAAAACAGGTGTTTCAGGTGAAAGCAATCTCGCGCCAAGCAATCCTGACTTACTAAAGAGAATTAAAACGGATATATCTAAACTCCAACAATCGGGAATCTCACCAACTGCTGATTTGGTCTATACTTCTGGTTCTAGTCTTGATCCACACATCACTCCTGAGTCGGCAAAGGCGCAAATTACCAGAATTGCTCAAGTCCGCCAAGTTGAACCTAGTCAACTCGAAAAGCTGATTGATCAAAATAGCGATCGGCGGGTTCTCGGTATCTTTGGCGAAGATGGCGTGAATGTCTTGAAATTAAATTTGGCGATCGATGCGATATCAAAAGCTTAGAATAAAAAACGTAAGGGCAATCTAAACTACAGCTAGTAAATGTCTCTTCATCATGATTAAGACCCATCGGCGTGGTAAGCATAAAATATTTATCGGCATGAGTCCAGGGGTCGGTAAAACCTATCGGATGCTGGAGGAAGGACATCGCCTGCGCTCCGAAGGAATTGATGTCGTCATTGGCTTACTAGAAACCCATAATCGTGAGGAAACTGCGGCAAAAGCGATAGGGCTAGAGTTAATTCCACGCCAACAGATTAGCTGGGAATCCGTAATAATTACGGAAATGGACACGGAGGCAATCCTCAATCGACAACCCCAATTAGCGCTAGTAGATGAATTGGCGCATACTAATGTCCCCAATGCTGAACACGAAAAGCGTTATCAGGATGTAGAAGTTCTACTTGAAGCAGGAATTGATGTCTATTCCACTGTAAATATTCAACATATCGAGAGCTTAAATGACACGGTGGCAAAAATTACAGGTGTGATTGTGCGTGAGCGGATTCCCGATTGCATTCTCGAAAATGCTGATGAAGTGGTAGTAGTTGATGTTACGCCTGAAACACTTCAAGAACGTCTACGGGATGGCAAAATCTATGCTCCCGACAAAATCGATCAATCTCTAAACAACTTCTTTCAGCGTCGCCATTTAATAGCACTGCGAGAACTGGCATTGCGGGAAATAGCAGATAACATCGACGATGCTCTAGAATTCCATGATCAGTCAGGCTCTAGCACAAATCTCATTTGTAATATTCACGAACGGGTTTTAGTTTGTGTGTCTACCTATCCCAATTCTCTCCAATTACTCCGCCGAGGGGCAAGAATTGCAGGATATATGCACGCCCAACTTTATGTTTTGTTTGTTGATGATCCCGATCGCTTTTTAACCAAAGCTGAAAGCTTACATATCGAGACTTGTGAACGTTTATGTAAAGAGTTTGGTGGTAATTTTATTCGTGTGCGCGATAGCAATGCTTTAAAAGCGATCGTGGAAACGGCGCAAAACTATCGGGTAACCCAAATTGTGATGGGTGAAAGCCAGAAATCACGTTGGCAGATCCTATTTAAAGGCTCGCTAACGCAAAAAATTTTAAGATTACTCAAAAATGTAGATATTCATATTATTTCTACCCAAGCAAACCGCATACAGCCTATTGAGGGAAATAGTAGTACAAACTAAGATAGGAAATGTAGAAAATTTGTATTGATGAAACGGGAGTGTGGCAGGAGATGTTGACGAATATCAATACCTGCCATCCGCCTCACCAAATACCTAGTGAGAAAAGATCCTAAAAGATAGGCGATCGCAAGCAACAGATAGGGATACTACATAAGCTGAATTTTATAAACAATGGGGCTAGTACAAGCGCTTCCCCTCTTCTCTAATATTGTGGTAATGACAACGCTTTGCGCTTTCTTAAAAAAAAAGTGAATTTGATATAGCCATTTGTGCCGCGTGAAGCGCGGCGCAAATGGCGCAAAATGGTAAAAATTGCACTTGCATTTTTATCACTTTGAGCTTTTGTTGAACTGACGTTAAAAGACAAAGGAAATTTTCAAGGTTTTC
>JBJTVM010000006.1:0-23142 GCA_046081205.1 Pseudanabaena sp.
GTAATGAAGGCGCTTTGCGCCTTCATTACTTTTACCAAAGGAGAGTCGCGGAGCAAAACACCACAACTCTCCTTTGGTTTTTATTTGGCTACAGCTATCGTTGATGGTCTGATGATTTTGTATACTTGTAGTATTTGTTAATGTTGTGTGATGGATCGTACTGAATGTTCGAGCAGTTTTTAGAGACGAATGATTTTTCCTTTCGACCTGAAGTTATTCCTATTTTAGGAGTACTAATTCTGCTAGAGGCGATTCTGTCGGCAGATAACGCGATCGCTTTAGCGGCGATCGTGCGAAGTTTGCCAGATCCTAGGCAAGAAGAATGGGCGCTACGCTATGGGTTGATCGGCGCATTTGTATTACGAGTATTGTTGATCCTTACAGCGACATGGGTAATTAAATATTGGCAATTTGAGCTAGCTGGTTCCATGTATCTGCTTTGGTTGTCGGGGAAATTTTTCTTAGAAAAGTCCCAAGAAGGTCATGATGCTCAGCATCCAGTGCGGATGGCTGATAAATTATGGCAAGTTGTGGCTCTGGTTTCTTTGACAGACTTGGCTTTTTCACTGGATAGTGTGACGGCGGCGGTGGCAGTAGCACAAGAGACTTGGCTCGTACTTATTGGCGGTGTAGCGGGGATCATTGCCTTAAGATTTCTGGCAGGGCTGTTTATCAAGTGGCTTGCAGAATTTACGCACCTTGAATCGGCAGGTTATCTAATCGTGTTGCTTGTGGGTTTGCGGCTATTAATTAAAGTATTTTCTGACAGTCTAGTGCCACCTGAATGGTTGATGCTTACCTGTATTGGACTAGTATTTCTATGGGGATTTTCTAAGCGTGAGCCAATAGATGAGCTTGAAGCAGTTTCTGATCCAAATAAATAAACAAAAAAGGTAACGCGAAGTGTTACCTTTTTTGTTTATTTATTTGATATATAGCGCTTTTCAAGCAAGCGAGGTACATAGGTTTGTTTCCCCACCGAAGGCGGAGAAACAAACCTGTACTTCACTAGCCTGATAAAGGCTATATAGAGATTTATGTTCAACGAAAATAATGAAGTGCGATGCTCCAAGGCACTCTTCATTGCACAAAAAGCAATCATTAGCGGCGCGGAGTGCCGCTAATGATTGCTTGGTGAGTATGTATGCAAGTCTTGACATATTAATGTTTTAAGGATTGCTTCACTAAAACTTGAGTTAGCATAATCGCGAAGCACTATAAATCTGCTAGACAAGCAAAATATGGCTAAACTCAGAATTGGTATTAATGGATTTGGGAGAATTGGACGATTAGTGGTTCGCGTTGCTGCCAAGCATCCCGAAATCGAGATTGTCGGAATCAATGATCTTGTTCCTTCTGATAACCTCGCTTATCTGCTTAAACATGATTCTACCCATGGTCTCTATGACGGTAAAATCTCGGCTAAGCCCGAAGGCATTGAGATCGATGGGATGTTAGTACCCTGTACTGCGATTCGCAATCCCTCAGAATTACCTTGGGGGGAACTAAAAGCGGACTATGTTGTGGAGTCTACTGGCTTATTTACTGATTATGCTGGGGCGATCGCGCATATTAATGCAGGTGCAAAGCGCGTAATCATTTCTGCTCCCACTAAAGATCCTGAAAAAGTACCCACATTGTTAGTTGGAGTAAATCACACTAAGTTTGATCCTGCCACTGATGTAATTGTCTCTAATGCAAGCTGCACTACCAATTGTTTAGCACCGATCGCTAAGGTTCTCAATGATAACTTTGGTATTGCGGAAGGATTAATGACTACTGTTCACGCAATGACAGCTACGCAACCAACGGTGGATGGTCCTAGCAAAAAGGATTGGCGTGGCGGACGTGGTGCTGGTCAAAATATCATTCCTTCTTCAACAGGTGCGGCGAAAGCTGTGGCTTTAGTTTTGCCTGAACTGAAAGGGAAGCTGACCGGAATGGCTCTGCGTGTTCCTACACCTGATGTATCGGTGGTAGATTTAACGTTTAAGACTGAAAAGGCTACCAGCTATCAAGAAATCTGTGCCGCGATGAAATCTGCCTCAGAAGGTGACCTAAAGGATATTCTCGGTTATACCGATGAGGAGGTTGTTTCGACAGATTTTAAGGGAGATTCGCGATCCAGTATTTTTGATATGGGTGGTGGCATTGAGCTAAATCCAAACTTCTTCAAAGTTGTCTCTTGGTATGACAATGAATGGGGTTATTCCTGTCGTGTGGTTGATTTGATGATATCCATGGCTAAAAAGGAAGGAATTCTTTAGTTCTCACCATGAAGGTGGCGCAAAGCGCCACCTTCATTTATGCGGCTTTTTATCATCGCTATATTTGGAACCCATTCTGTAGTAATAATGTCAATAGCAATAGATTGATTTAGAAGGCTTTACACCATGTGGGAATCCCGATCGCTTAAACCTTTAATCCATGCTTTACCGATCGCAATTTTATCTTTACCTTTAATCATCCCATCAGTTAATTCAGAGGCGATTGCCCAAGCAACTTTTGGGCGCACTGGGCAAGACGGTGATCGCGGACGAGATGGACGTAATGGTCGAGATGGTCAAGACATCAAAATCGTTGGCGATGGTAAACCTGCTGCCTACGATCTCTCAGGCACAATCGGTGAAGATGCTGAAGATGGCACATCAGGGCGATCAGCTAATAGTTGTGAACAACCCTACCGTCCTGAATATTCCCTAATTGGTGCTTCGGGTGGGCGTGGCGGCGATGGTGGGAATGGTGGACGTGGCGGCAATGGCGGCAATGCCATCATTTTTTATACTAATGTTGCTGCACTTCAACAACTAGAAATTCGCAATGCAGGTGGGAAAGGGGGGCGAAATGGACGCAGCGCAGTTGGGGGGAAAGGCTGCGAATGCCAAGAAACAACCTGGCAGGTTAAATACTGTACGCTAGAGACTGAACGCAGACCATTTAGTGATGCTAAAGCTCCTTGGCAATATTATTCCAAAGAAAATCGGCTTTGTGGACGCTCAAGTGATGGCTGGGATCTTGATTTTAATCGCTTATTCTCAAAGGTTTCTGAATATCGGCAAGGGGATTGGCTCTATCGGCGCACTAATAAAGGAGTTACCCAGACAAGTTATTATTCTTGCCAAAGTGGACGTGATGGAGAGACTAGTAATAATGGACGCAATGGCGAGACAGGGAATTATGGAAAAGTTACCCTTGTGCCACGTTTAGATATTCCTACGGAGATCACCAGCGATCGCACACCATTAGGAACGGCGATCGGTAAAAAAGTTGGCTTAGTCAAAAATATTTGGGTTGAGAGAAGTGGGTTATCACGGTTACTGCGCCCCAGTTCAGATGTTTCAGATCGATATACGTATCTAAAGGATACGGCTCGCTTATTTTATCGATTTGAATGGACTGCCAAAGAAACGCCAACAGCTCTAGGTGTTGACCGCGTAGAAATTGGAGCAACAGTAAATGTCCGCAATGAGAATGCGGAACTCGAATATCAATTGCCAGGAACATTGGAATATCAAGTTGTCCCTGAGAGCAATCTTCAAGTGGTCAAGATTACAGGCGGATTCAATCCCGATCGCGTTAGTTCTTTCCAATTACAAAAAATCTCAGGTATTGGTACTGACAATCAACTCATCCTTAGCGATCGCGGCAATGTGCGTGAGTTGCTCAAGAATACGCAAATTGAGGTGCAATGTTTTAGCAAACAATCAGCAACGGGGGTAGTCGCTAGCGATTATGTTAAACGGCGTACTGTTACCTTTAAAATTCCGCCAAAATTGGAACCTAGTGAGGGAGCGATCGTTAATGGCAATACTTACACTTTGCCCGTCGGTCGATATTGTTCTCCTTGGCTAAAGGCTGATTACAACGTTGGTTATGGCATTGCGATCAGTCAAACTACCAAGAGTGGGGCAAAGTACGATCAGAGTATCGATACATCTTTTGTGGTTGGCAAAAACTAAATAGTGTGGCGGGATTTGCTCGCCACACTATTTAGTTTTTGCCATTTGCGCCGTGCTTTGCGCGGCGCAAATGGCGCAAAATGGTAAAAATCGCACTTTCATTTTTACCATTTTGCGCGTTCGTCGAATTGACGTTAATTTTATTGCCCCTTTCTATGAGATTCTGGTATCAATACAGACTATGCATAAATTGCTCAAGTGCTTATGAGTTCGATTCGTGTTGTCCTAATTGAAGACCATGACCTAACCCGCATGGGCATGAAGATCGCTTTGCAACAGCAAGTCGATCTTGTCTTTGTTGGCGAAGCTGCTACAGGTGCGGAAGGCGTATCAATGGTAAACAGCCAACAACCTGATGTAGCGATCGTCGATTTGGGCTTGCCTGATATGGATGGCGTAGAAGTGACCCGCCAGATTAAGGCGGCGGCTACCGAAGCAGGTCGTGCCACTAAAGTTTTGATTCTGACACTGACTGATAATCAAGAAACCGTATTAGCCGCCTTTGCCGCAGGTGCAGATTCCTATTGCATCAAAGATATTAGTTCTGAAAATCTAGTACAAGCACTGAAGCTGACCGCCGAGGGTAACTCATGGATTGATCCTGCGATCGCCAGCGTTGTCTTGCAGCAGGTACGTCGCCGTGAGGCAACTGTGGAGATTGATGCAGCAGAAGCTGATTACAAACAGGTCTTACAAGCAACACCACTAACCGAAAGAGAGCTAGAAGTGTTATCTGAGATTGTCAATGGTAATAGCAATGCGGAAATTGCCGAGCGGCTTTATATTACAGTTGGCACGGTTAAAACCCATGTGCGGAATATTTTGAATAAGCTATGCGCTGACGATCGCACCCAAGCAGCAGTACGCGCTCTGAGGGCAGGACTAGTTAAATAAATTTTTAGAGATAGCGATAAAGCTCAACTTAAAAAAAGTTTATCTTAGTAAAACTTCACTTTATTTCAAGCTGACAGGTTTTATATATGGATGTACAGATTTTTAGGTGCATCCATGATCTTCTCGCTTTTGAGTGGTGTTGCCAGAATATTAACTTTCCTCTCGGCTAAGTTAGCAGATTTAGCCAATTTAATATCAAGGCGATCAAAGTCGAGTAAATATCCTCTGCTGCCTCAGAATGATCCCGAAATTTCTCAACGGCAAGCATCACTAAATCAAGCTAGGCAGCTTTATCAATACAACTACACCTACATTGACTCCTTGCCAATGGTAGAAAAAGTGCCTACCAATGAGCGGTTTACCTTATCTTGGGGCTTGCTCGTTGGCAAAGTTGTAGTCAGAGTTTTGTTAAATGATCGAGCAAATCCAATGCTCTTAGAAAAGAGTAAGGAAATCTCTAAAGTCAAGCAACTGGACTTCTCAAAGCGGTTGCTTGCAGCAAGCATAGCTCACTCAGATTCTGCAATAGTAGAGCTACTTTCAGAAATACCAACGTTTTTGGAGACTGAGCCAACCAACATTGAAGGCTCAAATATTAAGGAGTATAACAATCTTTTTGGGATTATTTCGTTACCCGCTATCAGCCAAAATTTTACGAGTAATTCGGAATTTGCCAGACTGCGTGTCGCTGGATTCAATCCTTTGATGATTCAGAGAGTTAAAACGTTGGATGCAAGGTTCCCTTTAACTGAATCACAATTTAAGACAGTTTTAGCAGATGATTCGCTTGCCGAAGCAGGATCATCTGGACGTTTATATCTAGCTGATTATGCAGAGCTAACAGCGATCGCAGGTGGGACATTCCCCAAAGGAGAGCAGAAATATATTAACGCTCCCTTAGCTCTGTTTGCAGTTCCTAAAGGCAAAAAGAGCCTTACGCCGATCGCCATTCAACTGGGACAAGACCCCAACACCAATCCCATCTTTTTACGTAAAGCTGGGGATGAACCCAACTGGCTATTAGCGAAAACCGTTGTCCAGATTGCTGACGCTAATTACCATCAATTAATTAGCCATTTGGGTAGAACCCATTTATTTATCGAGCCTTTTGCGATCGCCTCTAATCGTCAACTTGCTAGCAATCATCCTTTGTATATTTTGCTGAAACCTCACTTCCAAGGTACTCTAGCAATCAATGATGCCGCCCAGTCGGGACTAGTTAGTGCTGGTGGAACAGTTGATAGTCTTTTAGCAGGCAGTATTGCCACATCCCGTGCTTTGTCGGTACATGGAGTCAAAACCTACAACTTTGACGAGGCAATGTTGCCTGTAGCGCTGAAGAAGAGGGGCGTTGATGATCCGAACTTATTGCCAGACTATCCCTATCGAGATGATGCTTTATTAGTTTGGGAAGCGATCGCTACTTGGGTGAAGAATTATCTATCCATCTATTACTACAAAGATGATGATGTGATCAGAGATTCTGAACTGCAAGCTTGGGTAAAAGAAATTATTTCTGACAATGGTGGTCGCGTGACCAGCTTTGGGCAGGGTGGACAGATTCGCACTTTTGATTATTTAGTTAGCGCTGTGACTCTGTTGATCTTTACAGCAAGTGCCCAACATGCAGCGGTGAATTTCCCTCAAAGCGATTTGATGACTTATGCTCCTGCAATACCTCTAGCGGGCTATACTCCTGCACCGGCCACAACTACAGGCGCAAATGAGGCGGATTTCTTTGCAATGTTGCCACCCATCGATCAAGCTAAGAGTCAACTGACGATGACTTATATTCTTGGTTCAGTTTATTACACGACTTTAGGCGAGTATGGTACTGATTACTTCAGTGACGATCGCATTCAGCAGCCCTTACGCGATTTTCAAGATCAGTTAAAGGCGATCGAATCTACGATCAATTCTCGTAATGAACAACGGGTTGCAGATTATAACTATTTAAGACCATCACGGATTCCTCAAAGCATTAATATCTAAAATATCTATTGAGCCGAGCTTTGCTTGGCTCAATAGATACTTACCTAAACTGAGCAAGCCGAATGATAGAAAAACTCAGCAAAAAACGTTATACCACCAATTTGTTTGATGTTACACAAGACATCATTGGTGCGCTACCACTGAAATTGGTTGAGCAATGGCTGAGTAGTGACCAAACCTATGCAGATGCATTAAAGCTACTTGATAGTCATAAGGTGCTAGGTTACAGCGTATCTTCGGACTCAGTTGGGTTAACTAAGCTGTGCCAGCAAAAGGGATTACTGGAGATTCTTGCTATCATCAACCAACCGAAAAAGATTGTGCATGGCTACGGGAAAGCGATCGGTGGCGAAAGTGTGGGAATTTGGGCAGCAGACAATACCCAGATGTTTTATCCAGATGACCTAAGTGCATCTACCCTTGTGTCCACACTCTTAACCGTCCAAGATGCGATCGCTCAGAGTTGTCAGATCAAAATTGGGCTTGGTGCTCATTACGGCAGTTTCTATTCGATTAGTGGTGGCTTGTATGGAGTAGAAGCCGATGTGATCGAGGATATTGCGGAAAATCATACCTGTGGAGGTGAAATCTTAATCAGTCAAGCCATCTGCGATCGCTTACCCAATGATCACAACTTCACCATTGAGAAACGCAATGATTTAGTAACGGAAATTGGCAATATTTATCGAGTACTAAATGGCGATCGCTTGACAGGATTACAGCCAAATGACCAACGCTATCCAATTCCCTATTCTGAAGCTTTTTATGACGATTTATTAGAATATGAAACTCGACTCACAAACCATACTATAGACCAAAGGTATACCCATGATTTTCTAGATAAGTATATCCAAAATAAAGTAGTAGTGCTGATCGAGAGTAAAAGTGAAACTGTGGAAACCCATGAGGTTTCGATGTTTAATCAGTTATCATTCTCGGCTTTGATGAAAGATATTGGACTGCGCCTGCTAAACAAGACATCAGCCTTGGAAATAAAGGTAGTTAGCTCCTTAGGGATTTATGCTTTTGATGATGCTCATGATGCAGTCAAATTTGCCCAAACGTTTCGCAAAGAACTAGCAAAACAAGATATCATCTGTCGAATTGGCATTGATCGAGGCGAAGTTCTAATTTTCAATCTGCCGTTGGGAACTAAAGACATTGCAGGGAACCCCGTGAATGTAGCATCGAAAATGGCTCAAGACAAAGGTGAGTTTGGCAAGTTATACCTAAGTGCGGCAATGCGAGATGTGTTTGATGTAAGAGGATTTAACGAGATTAAATACAACGTTTCTGGAGTGGAGATAACAACCTATGAAGGCTAAATTAGCTGGGATTATCTGTTTAATATTCTTGCTATGGACATTTCTATTACCCACAGCACCTTTACAGGCAATTCCCATTAGTGACATTCCTAATCCTAGAAAATTGAATGGAACTTGGGTGAGTGATGTCGCGAATATTTTAAGTGCTGATACAGAATCTCAACTCAATCGCCGAATTTCGCAATTAGCTGCTAAAAATAGTTCAGAAATCGCGATAGTGACAGTGCCAGATACCATACCATCAGCAACGCCTAAAACCTATGCAACAGAATTATTTAATACTTGGGGCATTGGTAAACGTGGCATTGATAATGGCGTATTGTTTCTGATCTCAGTAAACGATCGCAGGATTGAAATCGAAACTGGGCGAGGTGTTGCTCCATATATTAGCGATCGCCAAGTAAAGCAAATTATCGAAACTCAAATTACCCCTGAGTTTAAGCGCCAAAAATACGATCGCGGGCTCATTAACGGCGTAGAGGAAATAGCGGGACGTTTAGAGAAAATCAATTTTTACCCTTTTCCCTTTATGCCCATTTACAGCAGTATCGGACTAGTGGGTGTAGCGATCGCTTTGAGTGGCGTGATATTAATCGTTATCAAAATTCGAGAATGGCAACAAACATTACCAACGGTTAGTAAAGAACTGCAAAATCCTGTTGTATTTCGGTTACTGATTCCTCAATTGATCGAATTTACTAGTTTAGGAATGTTGTTAATGGTGTTTGGACTAGCAGCGATCACCGTTAGTATCAATGCATGGGTACTACTATCGCAAGAAATGCTAACTAGCTTCTTTATCCAGCCGATTAATCAACTTTTATGCTCAGTCCTAATTAACTTGATAGTTGCCTTTGCCTCTCTCGTTCTATGGTTGAGCATTGAAAAATTTTGGTTGGCTCAGTTAACGGCGGTTTTCCAAATACCAATACATCGCGATGAAACAATTGGGTTTGGTTTAGAACTATCCAGAAATTACGGTTGGATGATCGTTTGCAATGTCCCTGCTCTGGTTTTGCTATGGCTAATCACAAGTACTTCGATTTTGCTTACTATTCCTAATCACTTGTTATTTGCGATCGCTAGCTTACTTATGGCGATGGGATATCAATTTCTCTGGCTGTACCTAGTCAATGATATGTACATTGATAGAAGCTTAACGAGGAAGCAGCATTTTTGTCATACTTGTCGAAACCTCGTTCAGCCTTTAGCTTCTGATGTAACTAATCAGTACTTAATCAAGCCAGAGTTAAAAGCTGTTGAGTTAGGGAATGCCACTTACACAGTATATTCTTGCGATCGCTGCTACCCGCCAACTAATCAATCTGTTAAAAGCGATCGTCAGCATGTTTATTGTCAGCCTCATATTTTAAATGAAGATACAGTCTGCCCGAAATGCAACTACCCGACTTTAATAGATGCAGAACTCAAGCAATCTCGCAAGCCCAAGAAGTTTCCTAAAAAAGCTTCTAAAGACGCAATTAGCATACGTCAATGTCAAAACTGTTTTCATGAAGAACCTGTCTATCCTTTTATCCCTGCACCTGTAAGTTATTCCAGTAGTGCAGACTATTACAGTTCTAGTGATAGTTCTAGTAGTTCTAGTAGCTATGATTCCTATGACTATGGAAGTTCTTCTTCTAGCAGTGATTTTGGTGGCGGTGGTAGCGATGGCGGCGGTGCGGGCGGCGATTGGTAGCTTTATTTCAGGATGCGAAACGATATCTTGCATAAATAGCGACACTAATCACGCAGAGTGAAGGTGTTAACCAATCGCCCCATAGGACATACAGAGTTTTAGTATCTCTTAAATAAACTGTCTCAATACGGGTTTCATAGGTATTCACATCTGAAAGCCAAATCGTGCGTCCATTGGGATCGACAAAGCCTGAATAGCCTGTATTAGTTGCTCTCACTGCCCAGCGATCGCTTTCGATCGCTCTTGCTACATCCTGAGCATGGTGCTGAGCCGACATATAGGAAGCAAAATGAGCATTATTAGAAGCAGAGAGAATTAATTTGCCACCTGCGGCGGTTTGGAAACGGAAAGTAGCAGGATAGGCAGATTCATAGCAAATGCCTACGATGAAGCGTCCCCAAGGTGTATCGACTAATTGCTCACTAGAACCTGCATCAACTTCACCTCTGAGTGGAGATAAGCGCCTAATTAGACCTCCTAAAATTGGTCTTAAGGGAATATATTCGCCCACTGGCACAAGCCGCACTTTATCGTATTGACTGAGAATCTTGCCAGAACCATCAATCAAAAAGAGGCTATTTGTATAATTATTGGGATCTTCTGCGTTGGGATTACGAGTTCTCCCGAAGCCTCCTAGCCATACAGGAACTCGGAAGTTCGCCACAGCCCGATCAAAAGGCTCACGACGTGGATCGTAATCAGGATAGAGAAAAGAAATCGCAGTCTCAGGCGTAACAATCATCTCTGCTCCTGATTGTGCTAATTTTTCATAGCCCTTGGTATAGTTATTAACCGCAATTTCCCATCCTTTCGGTTTTACAGTCAGAGCATTGGGGAAGTTACCTTGAATAATTCCTGCTTTGATCGCTTTTCCGTTGCTACTTGCCATCCGATCACCTTGCATTTCCCATGCGCCATAGCCCGCGATCGCAATCAAGAGCGCAATGGCGGCAATCGCACAGTTTCGTTTACCTGCCCAGGTTCTTTGCAAGAGAATTTCTGCAAATAATCCATTAATTGCCACGATCACTGAAGTCATCGTCTGCTGTCCAGAGATCCGACTAATTTGTAACATCAGCAAATCATGGGGGCTTTGGGTATAGCCAAGTGCTGTCCAATAAAGTGGTCCCCAACTCCAGACAATTTCTAACCCACTAAATATGGCACAGGCGATGATTACCCGACTCATCACATTGAGATTCTGCGTAAAGAGAGACATGCCCCCAGCCCATAAGCCTGATAACAATGCCCCGCAACCTGTAATCAGCAACCAAACCAATGTCGCAATCCAAAAACTCGTCCACCAAGGTACACCCATCCATTCCATCGGATGCACAGTGGTAATCCAGAACAGAGCCATACCGTGATAGCAAAATCCCCACATCGCTCCCATCGCGATCGCATCCTTGACTTTTAACCTTTGAGAAAGCATCCAGAGGGGAATCAAAGCGACCCAAGCTAGCCACCATTGACTAAAAGGATCGGGAGTGAGTCCCATCAAAACTCCACCAAAAGCAGAAAACAGGAGATTGCGTAAATTTCGCATAGTATTTTATTTTAAAAGCTGTAATACCAATTCACATTTGTGAATTAAAGACCAAACCCATAACCAGCTAGGGTTTTAAAAACTCAAAATAGCATAGCCATTTTGAGTTTTGATACCAATTCACAGAAGTGTGGCGACACTTCTGTGAATTAAAAACCAAACCCTGAAAGGGTTTTGAAAGCACAAAATGGCTACGTCATTTTGTGCTTTGGTATTATTGAATATTTAACTACCTTTTTCAAATTCTTTGCTATTAATTGAATCCCTGCTTTTGCAATGTTTAGCGATCGTTCTCGGAGCTTGTATTGGTAGCTTCTTAAACGTGGTAATTTATCGCGTTCCTGCGGGGTTATCAATTTTACATCCGCCATCGCGTTGTCCCCATTGCCTAAGGCAACTTGCACCACGAGATAATATTCCGATCATTGGTTGGTTTTTGATTAAAGGAAAATGTCGTTATTGTCATACACCCGTGTCATGGCGCTATCCTGCGATCGAAGCACTTACTGCTTTTCTGTTTTGGTGTGTAGCTTCATCTTTCGGAAATTCGATGCCAGTCATAATTTTGTGTTTTTATGCCGCGTTTCTCAGTTGGTTGCTAACACTTGCCATGATTGACTTTGATACAATGACATTGCCCAATTCCTTAACGCAATCAGGTTTGGTATTAGGTTTAATCTATCAAATTAGCCTAGCTTTAATGAGTAGCGGCGATCGCCTCGCTTTTCCTACACTTTTACTATTTGGGATCGGTGGAGCCGTCCTAGGTATATGGCTGTTAGACATTATGCGAATTGCGGGTAGAGTCTTCCTGCAAAAAGAAGCAATGGGTGGTGGCGATCCGAAGCTTGCGGCGATGATTGGTATGTGGTTAGGCTGGCAAAATGTTTTATTGACACTTTTGATTGCTTCGGCGATCGGTACTATTGTGGGAGTGATCGCCATATTTACCAAAGATGTAGGCAGACAACAGCCAATTCCCTTTGGTCCATTTTTAGCCTTGGGCGGCGCGATTTCACTGTTTTTTGGTAAGTCAATTCTTACAACTTATCTTGGTTGGTTTGGGCTAGCTTGATAGCCAACCCCAAGAAGGCGGCACTATGCGTCGCCTTCTTGGGATTGGGCGTAAATGCTCAGGAAGCTTTATGGACAAGGGGCAGAACCAAAGTCAGGAAGTAATACACCAAAGGAGCCGTAAACACATAACTATCAGCACGATCAAGAATGCCGCCATGCCCCGGCATGATCTGTCCCGAATCTTTAACCCCAGCATCACGTTTCATCATCGATTCCGTCAGATCGCCAAGCAACCCAGCAACTCCGATTAATAAACCTAAAATTGCACCCGATAGCCACCATTCATACCATCCGAGGCTGAACGCCCAAATAATCGCTGTAATGCAGCAGCATAGCAACCCAGCGATCGCGCCTTCTACGGTTTTCTTGGGGCTAATATCCGAAAGTCTGGTGCGCCCAAACACTTTGCCAAATATATAAGCCCCCACATCGGAAGCCCAAATACAACAAAAACCCATCACTACATAAACAGACCCAGAGGATACAGGAAAAGTGATTTTCAGCCACGAAAGCAGTTCGATATTGCGTAATTGATTAAAGAAATCAAACTGGTGCAGGCGATCGCTGACTTCAAAAGCTGTGCCTTCTCCCAGTCCTCGAATCCTCACCCAAAAGCTAGGTAAGTAGCCACCATAAAATAACCCCAATATCGATGCGGAAACATCAGAAATCGTGGCGATACGTGACTGAAACAACAGATAAAAACAAATAAATGTTCCCGCGATCGGGATTACTGCATCTGCAAGATCGACCCTCACTTGTGAAACAATCAGCAATGCTAAACTGAAAAAAATAGTAATCTTGCTGGCTGGGACAATTTCCTTGGCTCGTACCAATGCAAAATATTCCCTCTCACCAAAAACCACCAGTAATGCAAATGCGGCTGTGAACGCCCATCCACCTAGGGCGATCGCCGCCAGTACGAGGGGAATGACTAATAAAGCACTGATAATCCGAGTCCAATGCATGAAAATAGCACAACTAAGAAAGTGAATATGGGCAGTTTACAAAAACCAGACACAAAGCTAGACATTGTGCTACCTCAGAAGTAAATATACTCCTATCAACAGTTGAAGCTACAAAATCGTTATGCAAATTTGCGAATTCTAGTATTTCTGAGAAGATTGTCTATGGGCTTTGTCGGTAGATCGTATCTGTATATTTTTAAAATCTGACTGAATGCACTATGTCTAAAACCTATTACGCCATCCTTGGGGTCACTCCTTGGGCAAGTGAAATCGATATCCGCCGAGCCTACCGCGATCTCAGCAAGCTCTATCATCCTGACACGACCCAATTACCGAAAGACGATGCCGTGGAAAGTTTTCGCCAAATTAACGAAGCCTATGCCACGCTTAGTAATGCTGAGCGTCGCAGTGCCTACGATCGCCGTATTCAGTTTTCTCGATTTCAGTACGCAACCTTTGATAATGGGGTAAAATCTCAAAATCAAACGCCCAAAAACCTGCAAACGATAGATGATGATGGTTTACCCACTGAGCGACCACTATCTGGTGGTGAACTATTTTCACTCTTGTTAATTGGTGCTACGCTAGTTGCTTGTTTAGTACTTGCTGTTTTAGTTGCCCTACTCAGAGGCGATCACCTTTTACCTGAAATGATTACACCCGTATCAGTTTTTTGGACTTACTTCCCATAAAATATTTCATAAACTAAAATATTTCATAAATTCTTTGACAATTCCTATAAACTCGTCTACTATGGCGCTTCCTTCCCCTACAACTCCACTCTATAATCACCCCTTGCCTGCGCTGGAAGCATGGCTAGACGAGCAGGGATGTTATCAAGATCAGTCAAATCCAAATGTCTGGCGCGTTACGCGATCGTCATGGCAAGCAGAAATCGTGATGGATGTTGAAGATATTCGTGTCCGCTATATCCAAGATGCTTATGGTGGCAAAGAAATCCAACGCGCATTTCCCTATTCCCTTAGTCGCCAAGATGTTGAAGATGCAATTTTTACTGGTCCATAGTCAAAAAAATTAGCAATATTCTGAAAGTTTGTTAATATGTAGTCAAGCAAGACATAAATGACGAAACTATACATAAGTCATTGCATTGTCTTAGCAAAAGTTTTCCACCTAATCTGATGTTTTTATTTTGGAGGTTCATTGAGTAGGAAATATAACGTTGCCATTCTTGGAGCAACTGGTGCAGTTGGTACAGAGCTTCTGGCTTTGCTAGAAGAACGAAATTTCCCTTTAGGCAAGCTGAAGCTTTTGGCTTCAGAGCGATCTGCTGGTAAGTCGATTTCCTTTGCTGGACAAGATTTAATTATTGAGGCTGTTACTGAATCATCTTTTGATGATGTGGATATTGTGCTTGCATCAGCGGGTGGGAGTATTTCTAAGAAATGGCTGCCGATCGCATCTAAGGCAGGAGCTATTTCCATTGATAACTCGAGTGCTTTTCGGATGCACCCCGATGTCCCGCTGATTGTGCCAGAGGTCAATCCTGAAGCAGCTACACAGCACAAAGGCATCATAGCCAATCCCAACTGCACGACTATTTTGATGACTGTAGCCATATATCCATTACATCAGGTACAACCAATCCAGCGCATTGTCGTCTCTACGTACCAGTCAGCAAGTGGCGCAGGTGCAAGAGCGATGGAAGAAGTGAAAGTGCAGTCTCAAGCAATTCTCGATGGTGAGCCTGCTATACCTGAGGTTCTGCCCTACCCGCTTGCTTTTAATTTGTTCCCACATAATTCACCAATGACAGAAAATTCCTATTGCGAGGAAGAGATGAAAATGGTGAATGAAACTCGTAAGATCATTGGCGATCAAGATATTCGGATCACGGCTACCTGTGTACGGGTTCCCGTATTGCGAGCACATTCTGAAGCGCTTAATCTAGAGTTTGCCCATTCTTTTAATCCCGACAAAGCCAGAGAAATTCTGGCTACGGCGGCTGGAGTGAAGTTGGTGGAAGACTTTACTAAAAATTACTTTCCAATGCCGATTGATGCTAGCGGTAAGGATGAAGTGTTAGTTGGGCGAGTTCGTCAAGATATCTCTCACCCTAATGGTTTGGAATTATGGATATGCGGTGATCAAATTCGTAAAGGGGCAGCTTTAAACGCAGTCCAGATCGCTGAGTTACTGATTGCTAAGGCTCTCATCTAATCCCATAAACAGTGCAAAACACATTTTTAGCTAGCAAAATTTGGTTAGCCAGCCTCTATTTATGAGTATCTATGAATGAAATCGATTTCGGACGTTTATTAACAGCAATGATTACTCCTTTCGATAGAGAAGGGAATGTCGATTATGGGAAAGCAGAACAGCTTGCCATGCATTTGGTTGAGACAGGGACTGATACGATTGTCGTGTGCGGTACGACAGGCGAATCACCAACCCTGAGTTGGGAAGAGGAATATAAATTGTTTTCGGTGTTACAGCAAGCGATCGCTGGTAAAGCGAAAATCATGGCAGGCACAGGATCAAATTCCACTTCTGAAGCGATCGAGGCTACTCAAAAAGCCGCACATCTTGGATTAGATGGTACACTGCAAGTAACGCCATATTACAACAAGCCTCCGCAAGAAGGTTTATATCAACACTTTCGAGCGATCGCTGAAGCTGCTCCAGAGCTTCCGATGCTACTTTATAATGTTCCTAGCCGCACAGGCTGCAAACTAGAACCTGAGACTGTTGCCAAATTAGCTGAGATTCCTAGTATTATTGGGATTAAAGAAGCAACAGGTGATTTAGATCAAGCCAGCCAAATTCGCGCCCTCACACCTGCCGATTTTGCGATCTATTCAGGCGATGACTCTCTGACATTGCCATTAATGGCTGTGGGCGCTAGGGGAGTGGTTAGCGTTGCTTCCCATCTAGTTGGCAAACAACTTCAGACAATGATGCAATCCTTTGCCGTAGGCAAAGTTCAAGAAGCATTGCAAATTCATATTCAACTTTTTCCTTTATTTAAAGCTTTATTTTTAACTAGTAATCCGATTCCTCTCAAGTTAGCTTTGCGCTTATTGGGATTAGATACAGGTGTAGTGCGATCACCTCTAGTTGCTGGTAATGCTGAACTTGAAGCAAAGCTCAAGGTTGTATTAGAAAAAGTTGGAATTCTTCCCGAATAATGTCTGACAACTTCAAATCTAGAGACATAAAGTTTAATTACTGCTGATAACTATGAACTTGGGGGAAATACACCTTTTTAGTCATTCTATCTAAGTATTTATAAATGCAGAGTTTAGCTTCACCCCATTAAATTGAATCACTTTGAGTATTCAAAATATTCAATTTTCCTTTTTCCTTTTTACCTTTTCCTTTTTACTTTACCTAAGAGATAACCTATGACTACATCTAACACTCCCGCTCTTAAAATTATTGCCCTCGGTGGACTCCATGAAATTGGCAAAAACACATGGGTATTTGAATATAATGACGAAATCATGCTCCTTGATGGGGGCTTGTCTTTCCCTGACAATATGATGCCAGGCGTAAATGTCGTATTGCCTGATATGACCTATTTACGTGAAAACAAACATAAGATCAAGGGTATGATCGTCACCCACGGTCACGAAGATCATATTGGTGCAATTTCCTTCCATTTGAAGCAGTTTGAAATTCCTGTTATTTATGGCCCTCGCTTAGCAATGGCCTTGCTCGAAGACAAACTGCGCGAAGCAGGGGTTTTAAATCGCACTGAACTACGTCGTGTTATGCCCCGTGATATTGTCCGTGTCGGCGCTAACTTCTTTGTGGAGTTCATTCGCAATACCCACTCGATCGCCGATAGTTTCTCGATCGCGATTAATACACCTGCGGGGATGGTGATTCACTCTGGTGACTTCAAAATTGACCATACACCTGTTGATGGTGAGTTCTTTGATCTTGCTCGTCTTGCCGAACATGGGGAAAAGGGTGTATTGGCGTTGATTAGTGACTCTACTAATGCTGAACGCCCTGGAATTACACCTTCGGAAAGGTCTGTATATCCCAACCTAGAGAAGTACATCATGATGGCTCAAGGTCGCGTGATTATTACCACCTTTGCTTCTTCTGTTCATCGCGTCAACATGATTTTGGATATTGCCGCTAAGCAAGGTCGTGTGGTTGGTGTGGTCGGCAGATCGATGCTGAACGTGATTGCCCATGCTCGTAATCTCGGTTACATCAAGTGCCGCGATGACCTGTTCCAACCTTTGCAAAATCTCCGTCATTATCGTGATGATCAAATTCTGATTTTGACCACTGGTTCCCAAGGTGAGTCAATGTCGGCATTAACACGCATGTCCCTTTGTAGCCACAAACAACTAGAAGTTCGTCAAGGTGACACTGTAATTTTCTCTGCCAATCCAATTCCTGGTAACACAATTCCAGTAGTGCGGACGATCGATCGCTTGATGGCTCTAGGCGCAAATGTGATTTACGGCAATGATAAGGGTATTCACGTTTCTGGGCATGGTTCTCAAGAAGAGCATAAAATGATGCTTGCCCTTGTCCGTCCAAAGTTCTTCTTCCCTGCTCATGGTGAATTAAGAATGCTTAGACAACATGCCAAAATGGCAGAAGCAATGGGCATGAAGAGTGAAAATATTGTGATTGCTGAAAATGGTGATGTAGTTGAGGTTTGCCAGAGCTACATCAAGATCGTTGATAAGGTTCCTTCTGGTGTTGAGCTAGTTGATTCTTCTCGCGACGGGATGGTTAAGGGCGATGTGTTACGCGATCGCCAACAGATTTCTGGAGAAGGCATCTTCTCGATCGCGGTATCCGTTGGGCTGGATGGCAAACTTGCCACATCTCCTGACATTCAACTAAGCGGTGTAGTTCTACCGATGGAACATTCACAGATTATTGCTTTAGTTGAGAAGGCGATCGATAATTCTTTGTCTAATTCTTGGGGTAACTTTGCCCGTAACGTTGGTTCTTTAGAAGTTGATTGGACTGGCTTACGTGGGCAACTTGAACGCGATCTCACTCGTGTCTTGCGTCAACAAATCCAAAGCAAACCCGTAATCGTGTTCCTATTGCAAACCCCTCCAAATTCTAAACAATCCGCACCAGTTCCTGCCCCGAAACCCAATGCCTTGGGCGTGACTTTAAAAGCTGGTAGTGGCAAAGTGATTCCTAAGATTGAGAATGGAAGTAATGGTAACGGTGCTGCGGCAAGTAGTGAAGTTACAGGTACGGCTAGTACTAGCTCTGGCAGACGTAAGCGTACTGCAGCAACTGTCTAGATAAAAAATGTGTAATCCACAAAGTGGATTACACATTTTTTCAACGAAAGCAGAAAATGGTAAGAATCACTAGGGGATTCTTACCATTTTCTGCCATTTACGGTGTGCTTTGCTCGGTGCAAATGGCTATATCTAATTTACGTTAAAGCTAATAAGTGGTTAAGAGTTGCCTGAGACAGGCGATTGGATTGAGCCACAGTAATTATTGCAACAGTTGATTAAATTCTTAACCTAGAAAAGTCTGATGTGTCTAACGATCCAGATCTTAGCGCTCTTCAAGGGTAAGAAATAGCTTTACCCGATCGCTAACAAACCAATTAGCATCATGCGCTACACATTGCAAGATCGCCATGACGCTATAAAATGTATTGCGAGTTACCTAAGAAATACAAGATTTTATGCCCCGCCGTAATGACATCCAAAAGATTTTGCTGATTGGCGCTGGCCCAATTGTGATCGGGCAAGCCTGCGAATTCGACTATTCGGGAACCCAAGCCTGTAAAGTATTACGGGACGAAGGCTATTACGTGATCCTAGTTAACTCCAATCCCGCTACGATCATGACCGATCCTGCTACAGCCGATCGCACATACATTGAACCAATTACGCCCGAAGTTGTCGCACAGATTATCGAAAAGGAGCGCCCTGATGCTATCTTGCCGACGATGGGTGGACAGACAGCCCTAAATACGGCGGTTTCCCTCGCTAAAATGGGGATTTTAGAAAAATATGGCGTGGAGCTAATTGGTGCAAAACTAGAAGCGATCGAAATGGCAGAGGATCGCAAGTTATTTAAGGAAGCAATGGAGCGGATCGGTGTTGCCATGTGCCCGTCTGGTCTGGGGACAACCATGGAAGAATCCCGTGCGATCGCCCATGAAATTGGTTCCTATCCTTTAATTATCCGTCCTGCCTTCACGATGGGTGGTACTGGCGGCGGCATTGCCTACAACCAAGAAGAATTTGAAGAAATTTGCGCCTCTGGGCTTGAAGCCAGTCCTGTATCGCAAATTTTGATTGAGCGATCGCTGATTGGTTGGAAGGAGTACGAGCTAGAGGTGATGCGCGATCTCGCCGATAACGTGGTTATTATTTGCAGCATCGAAAATATTGATCCTATGGGCATCCATACAGGTGACTCGATTACGGTTGCACCTGCTCAAACCCTGACCGACAAAGAATATCAACGCTTGCGCGACTACGCGATCAAAATTATTCGCGAGATCGGTGTGGAAACAGGCGGCTCGAATATTCAATTCTCGATCAATCCTGAAAATGGCGATGTCGTCGTGATCGAGATGAACCCACGCGTATCACGTAGTTCGGCGCTAGCATCAAAAGCAACAGGTTTCCCGATCGCTAAATTTGCGGCAAAACTTGCTGTAGGCTATACCCTTGATGAAATTTCTAACGACATCACTAAGAAAACGCCTGCGAGCTTTGAACCAACCATCGATTATGTAGTTACGAAGATCCCCCGCTTTGCCTTTGAGAAATTCCCAGGATCTGAGGCAGTGCTAACTACACAGATGAAGTCTGTCGGTGAAGCGATGGCGATCGGGCGCACTTTCCAAGAGTCGTTTCAGAAAGCATTGCGATCGCTGGAAGTTGGT
This sequence comes from Pseudanabaena sp., assembly GCA_046081205.1. Classification (GTDB taxonomy): domain Bacteria; phylum Cyanobacteriota; class Cyanobacteriia; order Pseudanabaenales; family Pseudanabaenaceae; genus Pseudanabaena. Next base: position 20,329 of record JBJTVM010000006.1, read on the forward strand.
CGTTTTGGTTTTGGCGGTGATCGCGAAGAAACCTTACCTGACCTCGATAAGATTAAGTACAGTCTGCGAGTTCCTAACCCTGATCGTATTTTCTCGATTCGCGATGGATTTTTGTCAGGCCTATCAGTCCAAGCCATTTTTGAACTAACCAATATCGATCCTTGGTTCTTGCAAAAAATGCGCGAAATCACCGATGTGGAGCTTTCGATCAAGGGGCGGAAGCTGGATAGCATCAAAAAAGATGAGATGCTGGAAACCAAGCGCATCGGTTTTAGTGATCGCCAGATTGCCTATCTCACTAGCACAAGTGAAGATGCAGTTCGTACTTATCGCAAATCCCTTGGCGTGATTCCCTCCTACAAGACTGTCGATACTTGTGCGGCTGAGTTTGAAGCGCTCACTCCCTATCACTACTCTACTTACGAAGAAGAATCAGAAATTCTCCCTTCCACTAAGCGCAAGGTCATGATTCTTGGTGGTGGTCCCAACCGCATTGGTCAAGGGATTGAATTTGACTATTGTTGTTGTCATGCTAGCTATGCATTGCGTGCGGCTGGATTTGAGACAATTATGGTTAACTCTAATCCTGAAACCGTTTCCACGGATTATGACACAAGCGATCGCTTGTATTTTGAGCCATTAACCCGTGAAGATGTATTAAACATCATTGAGGCGGAACAGCCTGAAGGTGTGATTATTCAGTTCGGTGGACAAACTCCACTTAAGCTTTCAGTTCCGCTACTGCGTTATCTAGAAGAGAATAACTCTGATACTAAAATTTGGGGCACTTCACCTGATTCTATTGATATTGCTGAAGATCGTGAACGCTTTGAAGCTATCTGTCAACAACTGGGAATCCTGCAACCTAATAATGGTTTGGCACGTTCTGAAGAAGAGGCGGTGGTAATCGCCCAACGTGTTGGATATCCTGTAGTTGTACGTCCTAGCTACGTTCTCGGTGGTCGTGGCATGGAAGTGGTTTACTCTGATGCTGAACTAGAAGACTATATGCGTCGAGCGATCATCATCGAACCAGAGCATCCTGTGCTGATCGATCATTTCCTTGAAGGAGCGATCGAAGTGGATGTTGATGCGATCGCTGATCAACTCGGCAATGTCACTATTGGCGGCATTATGGAGCATATCGAAGAAGCAGGGATTCACTCTGGTGACTCCGCTTGTTCAATTCCTACTTTCTCTTTGCCTCCTGAAGTTCTTGCTACCATTCGCACATGGACGATTAGTCTCGCCAAGTCCCTCAATGTAGTTGGCTTGATGAATATCCAATATGCTGTCCAGTTGAATAACAACCTGAAAGAGAGCAAGGTCTTCATTCTTGAAGCCAACCCTCGCGCCTCGCGTACTGTTCCCTATGTCAGCAAAGCGATTAACGTTCCCCTCGTTAACTATGCCTCGCGCATCATGGCAGGAGCTGCACTCGCAGAACTTGGCTTAACGGAAGAGGTGATCCCTAAACATATTTCGATTAAGGAAGCTGTCCTTCCCTTTGCGAAGTTTGCAGGAACTGATACGATTTTAGGTCCTGAAATGCGATCAACAGGTGAAGTCATGGGGATCGATACTGAGTTTGGACGTGCCTTTGCCAAAGCTCAAATTGCCGCAGGAACTCATTTACCTCTTGAGGGAACTGTATTCCTATCGGTTAATGATCGCGATAAAAGCGGCATCCCATCGGTTGCTGAAGCCTTTGTTGAATTGGGCTTTAAAATTGTGGCTACGGAAGGAACTTATAAAATCCTGCGGCGCAACAATATTGAATCCAAGCAAGTTCTCAAAGTCCATGAAGGTCGTCCCCACATTGGTGACTCGATGAAGAATGGTCAAATTCAATTGATTGTCAATTCTCCTAGTGGTGAAGAGGCAAAAACCGATGGCAAGATGATTCGGCGTACTGCGCTTGCTTATAAGATTCCTGTAATTACTACCCTTGCTGGTGCAAAAGCAGCGATCGCGGCGATTCGTTCTCTCCAATCTGGAGCAATTTCTGTAACTGCGCTTCAGGATTACGCCTAAAGTTTTAATAAAGAATGCCCTCTGCATTGCGGCTACTCTGTACCCACAAGTCCTAAAACCCAGCTAAATCAAGAATCAATCGCCCCCTAGCCCCCAATTCTGGGGGAACAAGAAATATTATTATTATTTCAAAGTCCCCCAGAATTGGGGGATTTAGGGGGCTTAGATTGAAACGAAGATAGGGAGGATTGGATGTACAGGCTAGCGAGTTGCGGAGGGTATTTTTTGTTGCGCTTAGAGAATGTTCACTCAGATCTTGCACCTGTCTTGAGAGGGTTGAAGGGCAATAGATAGGATGTTGTTAAGATCTCAGTTATCTTTTTTGTAATAATCGCCTGTTTTGGGGAATATCGCTTTATGCTGGCTGGTAGGCAACTGCGGGTTTCGATGTAAATGCGAGGGTTTTGGCGATGAATAAGGTTGTTGGTATTGCGATGTTTACTTTTTTGGCTTGTGGGCAAGTGCAGATAGTAACGAGTGAGAGCGTCCAAGCACAAACAACACAAGATCGTAAAGCTGAGGCAGATCGGCTGTTTAATCAAGGAAATCAGCAATATCAAATTAGCCAGTTTGAGGCAGCATTCCAGTCGTGGCAGCAAGCACTGACTATCTATCGGGAAATCAAAAACCGGTAGTGTGTCACACTTGTTGATAGGAGAAAAATAAGGTAAAGTCAGCAATAGGAAAGGAAAGAGAGAAAAGATGGTACTTGAAGCAGTCAAATGTCCAACTTGTGGAGAGGTAGATATCCAACGCTATGGACAAAGTAGTACAGGAAAA
>JBJTVM010000007.1:0-7227 GCA_046081205.1 Pseudanabaena sp.
TGATACTCATTCCCCATAGACTAAGGGTCTTGCACAAAATATTTTATGAAGTATAGGTTTGTTTTCCCGCCTTCAGCGGGGAAACAAACTTATGTACCTCGCTTACTTGAAAAACGCTATAAACTGCTATAAATTTGGGCAAGTTAGTACTATATGTACTTTAATAACTCAGTTTAATTGTCTTAAAAAAATCATTTAAACCAACATATAGCGCTTTTCAAGCAGCAAAACCTATGACTAGCCTCAAAAATGTCCTTGAGGAAATCGTTGTTGTCGAGGTGCAAGAGCAAATCAAGCATCTTAGCCCTGCATCTCGTGAAGTAATTAATCTTAGCGAGGTAGCAGCCTTTGCACTCAATCGATTGCCAGCACTCTATGCAAGTACCAGCCGAGGCTGGCTGCAACAACGCAAACGGGCCTACAATGAACTACAGCAGCAGATTGTCAGCGCTGTGCAGCAAGCTCTGCTAGGAGTAAAGCGTGATCCTTTGCGGAAATCAACCAAAATTGCCGCCAGCAGAGTTGAAACGCCTGCTCATATTTTGGCGAGGCTACAAAAACTTTTTAGCAAGTATTCTTTGCAATGGCAAGATGTGCCACAAGCTTTTCAAGAAGCACTTACTCTAGTCAGTGACGAACCAGAATATGCAAGTTTAAGTATTAATGATCGCTATCGATTGCAAGAAATTAGGGGCTATTTACAGCGTAAAGGCTCTCATCATCAAGATCTTCATTCTTGGCAAAATAACATTGAATTGCCAAATCCTGAGCTTAAATCTTATATTCTTTCGGCTTCTTATTTCCTAATTAATGTTTTAGAAGATTTAGCAAAACAGGAAATAAAAAATCAATTGACATATATGGCAAATGTTTTGCCTCGTAAAGTGGGGATTGATGATGTATGTGCATATGTCCTCAATCGTCTTCCCCCTCTGTATGCCACCACTGAACAGGGTGTAATCTGGCAAACTCAAAAAGCAAAAGAGCAGCTATCTAGCCAGATTGAATCAACTATAATTCAATCACTAATGACTTTAGGAAAAACACCCCGTCGGCTAGCAGACCCGATCCCATTACTCAAGTTTGAAGAAGAATGTGAACAAGCTATTAGTGAACTACGTTTAATTTTTCAAAGGGAAGATATTACTTGGCGAAGTATTGCCAACCTAGCAGAATATGCGATCGCCCATGAGAGGCAGGGGATGACCTATTGGCGACAACAGTGGCGAATGTTAGGACAAATTTACAGTGAAATGTATTTAAAACCAGGGGATGCAGAACTATCTCTTAGTCATAATTCAGAGGGAGAGGTTTTAATTATACACGCACATACCAAAGAAGCCTTTGGCTGGCTAGCAGATAATCCCAAAAATTTAGGCATCAGTACTTTACGGCTTTTTCCTGCTGTTGCTGTGATTGAGCTTTATGGCTTTTTCTTGGATTTCTCAATTAACTATACCCGCGAAGAAATGGCTGCCGATGGAATTATTTAATTTAACGTCAGTTTGACGAAAGCGAAAAATGGTAAGGCGATACATAAGGCGGTAAAGTAAAGCCAGATCTAGAAATTTTGTGTTTATGGCTTTTCAACGTGCTAGTGGAATTTTGTTGCATCCAACCTCACTACCCAGCAAATTTGGGATTGGAGATTTAGGAGAGACGGCTTATCAATTCATTGAGTTTTTGTCACGTAGTGGTCAAAAGCTTTGGCAAGTTCTGCCACTCGGACCCACAGGATACGGAAATTCTCCCTATATGAGCTTCAGTGCGATCGCAGGTAACCCTTATCTGATCAGCCCTGAAATACTAGCAAAACAACATTTGCTAAAAGAAGAAGATTGGGATGATATTCCAGATTTCGATCAAGATCGCGTTGATTTTGAAGCGGTAATGCCATACAAGCGGAAATTGCTAGAGATTGCTTTTGCAAGATTTAATCAGGGATATACCGATCAGGAAATCCAACACCACCATGATCTGTATTTGCTTAAAGAGCAGTTCAAAAAGTTTTGCTATGAAGAAGCTGATTGGCTCGAAGACTATGTGCTGTTCATGGTCCTGCATGAGCAAGATCCTAAGGTTCTTTGGATTAATTGGGAGCCAGAGATCGTCAGCCGTGAGCCTCAAGCCTTGCAACAAAAGCGCGTAGAACTGCATGAGCAAATTGAGTTTCAAAGATTTGTGCAATTCATTTTTTTTGATCAGTGGCTGAAACTAAAGCAATACGCCAATATGCGAAACATTCAGATTATTGGTGATATCCCAATTTATGTATCTCACAATAGCTCTGATGTTTGGGCAAACCCCGAAAACTTTGCCCTCGATCCTGACACCTATGAAGTCTCGCAAATGGCAGGCGTACCACCTGACTATTTCAGTGCGACTGGTCAGCTATGGGGAAACCCAGTTTATAACTGGGAGTATCTTCAAGAAACTGACTTTGGATGGTGGATTGATCGCTTTAGATTTTTAAATCGCTATGTAGATATTATTCGTATTGATCATTTCCGAGGTTTTGAAGCTTTTTGGCAAGTCCCAGCAGGTGAAGAAACCGCCATCAATGGAGAATGGGAACTTGCGCCTGGAGCCGAATTGTTCAATAGGCTCAGAGAAGTTATGGGAGAGTTGCCAATTCTGGCTGAAGACTTAGGCATAATTACTCCCGAAGTGGAGAAATTGCGCGATGATTTTAGCTTCCCTGGAATGCGCGTTCTGATGTTTGCCTTTGGCGGTGGCTCTGACAATTTTCATTTACCTCACAACTATGTCCGTAACAGTGTTGTATATACAGGAACCCATGACAATGACACGGCTGTGGGTTGGTGGCAAAGGGCAAGTAAATACGAAAAGGAATTATTCTACAAATATATAGTCGGGTTTGCCGCAGGTGAGCCTATCAACTGGGTACTAATTCGTATGGCAATGGCCGCCGTGTCGGTAATCGCGATCGTGCCGTTACAAGATGTCCTAGGCTTAGACAACAGTGGACGAATGAATACCCCAGGTACAGCGACAGGAAATTGGGGATGGCGCTATAGCGAACCCAATTTACTCAATCAAGCTCTCAGCGATCGCCTACTTGAAATTACCCAACTGTATAGCCGCTAATACCAAAGCACAAAATGGCGTAGCCATTTTGTGCTTTCAAAACCCTTACATAGTTTGTTTTTTAATTCACAGAAGTGTTGCCACACTTTTGTAAATTGATATTAAACCCACTCTTAAAAATATCCGCACAAGACAGAGGGTTCGCAGGGTTTACCCTCTATCCGCATACAGCCTATTGAGGCTTTGAGTAGTACAGAAATATTTTTGAAAGTGGCGCTTCGCGCCACTTTCAAAAATATTTCTGGGTTTTAAGTAAGCGCAAAGCGCTGTATGTCACTCTTAAGCAACTTGACACAAAATTTGGTATGAGAATATATATCTACTATTAACAAATTTTACAAACGATTCCCATAAAGTCGTTCTGACCAAAAACAATGTCTTCCGACGTTTCTGAAGCCTTATTCATCATTTTACTAATCATTGTCAATGGTGTTTTTTCGATGTCTGAGCTAGCGATCGTTTCCGCTCGCAAAGTACGCCTAGAGCAATGGGCAAAGGAAGGAAATGCAAAAGCCAGAGCAGCTTTAAGGCTGATCGCATCACCTAATAATTTTTTATCCACCGTTCAAATTGGCATTACCTTAATCGGGATTTTAAGCGGTGCATTGGGTGGCGCAACTGTAGCCAAAACCTTACAAAAGTCATTAAATACAATTCCTCTAGTACAGCCCTATAGTGAAACCCTTAGCTTTGCGATTGTGGTCGGCATCATTACTTACCTGTCTCTGGTAGTTGGTGAACTAGTGCCTAAGCGATTAGCCTTGAGCAATGCTGAGCAGATAGCCTGTGCAGTGGCTCCGCCTATGCGATTTTTTGCAAATATCGGTACTCCTGTTGTTTATTTGCTAAGTATTTCAACCGATGCTTTACTAGGCTTACTAGGGATTCAGGCAAATGAAGAATCACAAGTTACAGAAGAAGAAATTAAAGTGATGATTGCCCAGGGCGCTGAGTCGGGGATGTTTGAAGAAGCCGAGCATGACATGGTTGAGCGTGTTTTTCGTTTAGGCGATCGCCCCATCAAATCCCTAATGACTCCGCGTACTGAAATCGACTGGCTGGATGTCGATGCCCCGTTTGAAGAAACGCAGCGCGAAGTTTTGGAGAGTGGACATTCACGCTTTCCTGTTGCCAGAGAAAATCTTGATGATTGTGTCGGCATTGTGGAAATCAAAGAATTCCTCAATGCAAGTCTTAATGGTCAGCCGATTGATTTAGTTAAGGTGAGCAGCCCACCTCTGTATGTTGCGGAGACCGCTAGTGCCTTAAGCGTATTAGAGCAGTTCAAACAATCTGGCGATCGCGTGGCGATGGTAACCGATGAGTATGGTGGTGTCGAGGGAATAGTAACCCTTACCGATTTACTCGAAGCAATCGTCGGCGATCTTCCATCCAATGATCGTCAGGGCGATCCCGATGCGATGCAGCGAGAAGATGGTTCTTGGTTGATCGATGGCATGATTTCCAGCGATCGCCTCAAGGAAATCTTAGAGGTAGAGGAGCTACCCTATGAAAAAGATCATAATTACCACACCCTCGGCGGATTGATGATGACCTATCTCAGGCATATTCCTATGGTTGGTGAACACTTTACTTGGGAAAGGATGCGTTTTGAAGTCGTTGATATGGACGGCAATCGTGTAGACAAGGTACTAGTTAATTTGACACCACCATCACCACCTGTTGACGAAGAGTCCAAAAGTCCTAAGAGAACATAAAAGATAAAAATTCAATCTGGGTTGCACCAAAAGCGATGAAGAATTGATTTTTAATATAAATTCGATATCGCCTTTGCTACGCGCAAAGCGTGGCGCAAATGTTGCAAAACGGTAAAAATGAAAGTGCGATTTTTAACATTTTGAGCGTTCGTCGAATTGGCGTTATAACAATTCACAGAAGTGTTGCCACATTTCTGTGAATTAAAAACCAATCCCTGTAAGGGGATTGAAAGAACAAAATGGCGTAGCCATTTTGTTCTTTGTTATCAATTAAATTTGCAACTAATTACACTAGTTTGTTATACTCATTATCCGTTCGGCGGCATAGCCAAGTGGTAAGGCAGGGGTCTGCAAAACCCTCACCCCCAGTTCGAATCTGGGTGCCGCCTTTTTTCAAAGAGAGTGAATGCAAAGCATTCACTCTCTTTTACCATGTAGTATCTTCAGCAATCTGCTTTCCTTCAGTTTGTAAATATTCCAGAAAAGCTTGAGCTACCACCGATAGTTGCTTACCTGCTAGATGAATCACGAACCAGTTACAGTGGATCGGAAAATTCTCCACATCTAATATCGCAATTTGACCTGAAGCCCCTTCTAGGGAGATCGTATGGCGCGACAAAACCGAAATTCCTAGCCCACCTGCGATCGCCTGTTTAATAGCCTCATTACTAGAAAGCTCCATTTTCACTTTGGGGGTCACTTTGTGTTCATCAAACAGTCTCTGTACATAGCCCCTTGTCCCAGAACCAGACTCTCTCGTGATAAAAGGCTCATCAGCTAACTTTTGAATCGGAATATTTTTTTCATTTGCCAGTGGATGATCATGGTTTGCCAATACAACTAATGGGTTAGCAAGAAATGGGTGCGCCTTGACATCAGGATCATCAGGAACTTGACTCAGGATATATAGATCATCCTTATTCTCAGATAACCTCTCTAAAATACCGCTATGGTTAGTTACTTTTAGGGATATTTCTACCCCAGGATAACGCTGGCAAAATGGACCCAGTAAACGCGGAATCACATATTTTGCAGTAGAAACTACTGTTATCTTCAGATATCCCTGTTTCAGTCCCTTCATGTCAGCAACACTCATCTCAAATTGAGATATGCGTCCAAAAATCTCTTGGCAAGTGGTATATAACTCCCGACCAGCCTGAGTTAAAAAAAGTTTTTTGCCTACCTGCTCAAACAAAGGCATCCCAACCGCCTTTGTCAAATGCTTAATCTGCATCGAAACTGTGGGCTGGGTGAGAAATAGCTCCTCAGCCGCTCGAGTATAGCTCCCATGACGAGCTGCCACTTCAAACACCTGCAACTGGTGCAGTGTGATATTACTAGCCAATTGAGAATCTGATAAGTGGTAACTCATAAGAATGACAAGATCATAGATTTACTTCTATGATTTTATCATTCTTATATACTTTTAGTCTATGTATTTAGTTTATATAATCTTTGTTTAATGTGAGCCTCCAATGAAGGCGTACCTATGGAAAGGCCAAAAATAAACAAAAGTATTGAACAGCTTAGGTTTCAGACTCTAGACCAAAATTTGTTTTCTAGGAGTTAGACGCAAATGACTATGTCGAAATCACGCTCGTATAATTAATCGATCTATAGCAACGTAAGAGATCGCTAGTGCAAATCAAAACCCAAGAGATAAGTGCTGGCGCTTCGTTAAGCAAAAAACTTATATTGCTATAGTAGTTTCCGACCAATTGATAACTACGGTCTATTTAGGCTCTAAGGGATAGAAGAAAATCTTGAAAGTGTCGCGAAGCGACACTTTCAAGATTTTCTTCTAGGTTTTAAGCCAGCGCAAAGCGCTGTATACTTTTTATGTCTAAGGTTGCGTATAAAAAATTTAGATGGTGTGAGTCTGTTAATGAGTGTTGGGCAACAAATTAAAAATTTATTTCGCCGACTAGCGATCGCTTTCACAGACGAGAGCTTTTTAAAAGCAATTAGAAGAGTTGAAAACGTTGTTTCTAAGGTAATGTCTATCGCGCTAGTCGTGGTAATTTTTGGCGCACTGTTTGACCTATTGCGGGTACTGACCATTGACTTGTTTTTAAGTGAACCTAGAGGCGCTTTCAGCATCCCTTTGCTCAAAATATTTGGGATGTTCCTAAATGTGCTAATTGCACTCGAACTTATGGAAAATGTCACAGCTTACTTGCGTCACCATACCATCCAACTAGAGCTAGTGATTATTACAGCTTTAACAGCAGTTGCTCGCAAAGTCATTATCTTTGACACCAAGGCTGATGGTGATTTGGCTGGGCTAGCGATCGCGGTTTTGTCTTTATCAATCAGTTACTGGATTGTGCGTACCCAAAACAAGAACTCTAAAAATTAAAACCAAATTTGTGGATTTTTGAGGTTTGAGGAAGTGCATCCC
>JBJTVM010000008.1:0-11521 GCA_046081205.1 Pseudanabaena sp.
AGTACAATATTCAAAACTTTAACACGATCGCTGATTTATAGCAAGATCAAAGAAGCAGAGACTGCATTTTTTTGCAGTCTCTGCTTCTTTGATCTTGCTATAAATCAGCGAGCGTGTTAAAGTTTTGAATATTGTACTTTAATCAAAGGAATTAAGCCTATGGAAAGTGACGAGCCATATCAAGGCAAATTGAGGCAACTAAAAAGCAGTAGACATAATCAATCTGCTTTCAATATCCAGTTGCAAACCAATAAGAACGTCGTAAATATTCGATCATGGACAAAAGAACAGGTTAGTGGACTTGCCGAAAGCGTTAGAGATATTCATCTTCCTGATATGAGTACTAAACTAGAACTGCCATTACAGAATTGTTCTGTTCCTGCGGGATTCCCTTCTCCTGCGGAAGACTATGTGGAACATAAGCTCGATCTCAATAGTTATCTGGTGACTCATCCTGCGGCGACCTTCTTTGTGAGAGCTTCAGGAAATTCGATGACAGGAGCAAATATCCATGATGGCGATTTGTTAATCGTCGATCGCTCGATTGAAGCTTCTCACAATGATATTGTCATCGCTGTCGTCCTAGGAGAAATCACCGTCAAACGCTTGCATTACCTGAGAGGAGAAATAGCTCTAGTTCCTGAGAACGAAAGCTATCAAACCATCTTTATTAACGAACATTCTGACCTACATATTTGGGGAGTTGTCACTAATGCCATCCACTGTGTTAGACCGAAAAGCCGCAAAAAGATTCGCCCTAGTCGATTGCAATAACTTTTACGTTTCCTGCGAACGTTTGTTTAATCCTGCGATCGCTGGTAAACCTGTGGTAGTTCTATCAAATAATGATGGCTGTGTAGTGGCGCGATCGCAAGAAGTGAAAGATCTTGGAATCAAAATGGGTGTACCCGTATTCCGAATTTATGAACTGATCAAGCGCCACAATATTCAAGTCTATTCCTCAAATTACAGTCTCTACGGCGATCTATCAGGTCGAGTCATGTCCACACTGGCCTATTTTGCCCCTGATGTGGAAATATACTCCATTGATGAAGCCTTTATCGATTTGTCGGGATTTCGATATCGCGACTTAACGACCTATGGCAACGAGATCCGTCAAAGAGTGATGCAGTGGGTAGGAATTCCCGTATCTGTAGGAATTGCGCCGACTAAGACCTTGGCAAAGTTAGCTAATCTGATGGCAAAGAAATCTAGATCAGGCGTTTTTGATTTCAGTGTTTATCCATCTATTGATCAAATCCTATCTCAAGTGGATGTTGGTGATATTTGGGGTGTTGGCTCTAAATATGCCAATTGGTTAAAAGAAAGAAGAATCGCTACAGCTTTAGATCTGAAAGAAGCCCATGAAGGATTGATTCTTAACAAAATGGGTATTGTCGGTCTTAAACTACAAAGAGAATTAAAAGGAGAATCTTGCCTACCAATGGAATTAGTGGCTAATCCCAAAAAAGGAACCTGTGTCTCTCGATCTTTTCCGCAGTCGATTAATAAGCTGTCTGAACTAAAGGAAGCGCTCGCCTCTTTTACCCATCGAGCTGCCGAAAAACTGCGACGGCAGAAACAAGCTGCTAGCGTGATTACTGTTTTTGCGAGAACTAGTCCTTTTCGCGATAATTTCTACTCTAATAGCGCTACCGCAGAATTAGATTTATCCACGAACTACACGCTCGAACTATCCCGTGTTGCATCACAGTTAACGGAAAGTGTTTATCGTCAAGGACAACATTTTAAAAAAGCTGGTGTGATCATGACAGGGCTTGTATCTGAGCAACAGATTCAAGGCAATCTTTTTGATGTTAGTAATGATGAAGAAAAGATGCGATCGCGCAATCTGATGAGTGTGATGGATACGATCAATGAAATATATGGCAGAGATACCTTACGATTTGCGGGTACTGGAGTAATCCAAGTTTGGAAATCTAAATCTGAGCAGCGATCACCAAAATACACAACTTGTTGGCAAGATTTACTGGAAGTATCCTAAAAGAAAGGAGGCGCGTAGCGCCTCCTTTCTTTTAGGAACTGATGTTACCTGAAACCCTGAGATTGGGGCTTGGAGACCAAGCCCCTACTTTTACAAATATGTAGGGATTTGGTTTCCAAATCCTCTTTTCTCTTGTTAAGTTATAGCGCTTTGCGTTAAGACTTAAGCAAGTAACTTCTCAACTGCGTCAATCACATCTTCAGGTTGAGGAATTGTCAGATTTTCTAAGCCACCGTTATAGGGGGTGGGGACATCAAGAGCCGCTAAACGTACAATCGGTGCGTCAAGCTCATCAAAATAGCTGTCATTGATCGAAGCAATAATCTCTGACCCAATACTGGCACAGCGCATTCCTTCTTCAACAATCACAATCCGATGGGTTTTACGCAACGAGGCAACAATGGTTTCCATGTCCAAAGGCTTTAGGGAAATTAAGTCAATCACCTCAGGATCGTAACCTTTGTCAACTAGAGTCTCAACAGCCTTGAGAACGTGATAGCGCATTCTTGAATAGGTGAGAATAGTAACATCGCTACCTTCACGCACGATTTCAGCTTTGTCGAGAGGCAACAAATATTCTTCATCAGGAATATCTTCCTTGAGGTTGTATAGCAACACATGCTCAAAGAAAAGGATGGGGTTATCGTTACGAATAGCTGACTTCAGTAAGCCTTTGGCATTGTAAGGCGTGGAGCAAGCCACCATTTTAATCCCAGGCACAGCTTGAAAATAGGTTTCGAGACGTTGTGAATGTTCTGCGCCGAGGTTACGACCAACGCCACCAGGCCCCCGAATGACGATGGGAATTTTGAAATTACCGCCAGAGGTATAGCGTAGCATCCCCGCATTATTGGAGATTTGGTTAAATGCTAACAGCAAAAAGCCCATGTTCATGCCTTCGATGATTGGGCGCAAACCCGTCATTGCTGAGCCGATCGCCATACCTGTGAAGCTATTTTCGGCGATCGGGGTGTCGAGTAGGCGTAAGTCACCATATTTTTTGTAAAGGTCTTTGGTTACTTTGTAGGAGCCGCCATAATGCCCCACGTCTTCGCCTAAAACATAAACGGCTGGATCGCGCTCCATTTCCTCATCGATCGCTTCTCTGAGGGCGTTGAAAAAAGTAACCTCTGCCATATAAATCTGTGATTGTGTCTATGATTATGTAAATAAGTCTTAAGCGATTATATCTTTTGGGGTGCGCCTCGACACAAACTCTCACGAGACAAATTCAGGGAATTTCTTAGCTAGCTCCGCAATCACAGGACAAATAGCAGCATTTTCAGTGCGATTTTCTAGAGTATTCCAACTGAATGGAGCAGATTGAGCCGCCGATAGCCATAGTAGTCTTTTGGCGCGGGTCATGCCAACGTAGAGTAGCCGAAACTCCTCGGCTTGCTTGAGGTAAACGCATTGTCTCCAAGCTTCCTCGGCATTAGGGAGGCGATCGCTATGGACGATCGCTCTAATTTGCGCCCTTGTCACTTCAGGTAACCCAAAGTCACCTAAGAACTTCACAGATTCGGGAATATAAGCCTCCCCTGGACAAATACGTTTGTGCAGAAAGGGCATGAAGACCACATCCCAATCTAGTCCTTTGGCTTTATGTAGACTGATCAAGGTTACCTGTCCCCCTGTCATATAGCGTCCTTCCAGATTCTCATCTTCGACTGCTTCAAAGTTCTCTGATTCGACAATTTCTCTTAATGATTCGATTACAGTTTGCATGGAGTAGTTGCCCACCAATTGCTGATTAAGGCGATCGCCTAATTTATCAGCAGTTGCCAATAGTCCTGCCTCTTCGTCGTAGATCGTAAAGGCGATAAAGGGAATTAGGTTATATAACGGAAGTTCGATTTTAGCGCGTAGTAAACCGATGCATTTAGCTTGGGCTTCTTGGGCAAGGCTTGATAAAGCTGGATCTAGTAGAGTCGGATAGAGAAATTTTTCAGGATTACTGGCAAGGGCATTGAGATCTTGCTGTGATGAAATTTTCTGGCGATCTTTGAGAACTTCTAATGCTAATTTGAGATTGTCAGGAGAGTGAGGGCGTTCCATAAATTGCAAAATCGCCAACATATCCATCGGTACGCGCGATCGCCGATCGCTTTGTTCAACATCATAGATTTTAATCTCATGCTCCTTAGTTAGCCATGCCAGAGACTCAGCAACAAAGCGCCCTTGATTATGTTGACGGACTAGTATGGCGATACTCAGTTGGGGATCTTGATCAAGTAATTGCTTAATGCGATCGCCGATCATCGTCATCTCATGCTCAATATCATCGACAGTATTGGGTAAATAAATTTCTACACCTTTACCAATGGGTTCAGGATTAGCATTTTTTTGTGGGTCATCAGCATCGACTGGGTGAATTCTTTGCTGACGAAAAGGCTTCTCAATCTTGACATATTCGGAATGATTGACCCAATGCAGCATATAGTTTGCAGCTCGCATCACATTTCTGGTACTGCGTCCTGCTTGATCAAGGGTGGAAAGTTGCGAATTAAGACTACAGCGATCGCAAAATTCATTGAAAAATCGCGGGTCAGCAGGGGTAAAGGTGGAGTTAATCGCTTGATTAGGATCGCCAACCCGCATTAGATTTTTACCCTCTCCCCCAGCCCTCTCTTCCAAGTGGAGAGGAGACTGGGGGGTGAGAGCAAGAATCTCTAACAACTCCGTTTGCAAAGGCGAAGAATCCTGAGCCTCATCTTCAAATACAGCAAAGATTCGCTCTTGCCAATATTTACGAACACCTTCATTTTTTAAGACCCGTAATGCACCCAAAATCATATCGTCATAGTCGATCGCCTCTTCTTGCCGCAGCAGTCGTTCATAGGTTTCATATAGTCCTGCCGCGATCGCTAAGATATTGCCACCATCAGGAGCTTCTGCTTCACGCAATTCCGTAGCACTCAAGCCTGAACTCTTGGCTGTGGCGATCGCTTCTCTCGCTAAACTAGGCAATACATCAGTGCGTAATACCGTTTGTCGTCGCAAGCGTTCCGTATCTTCTCCATCAAAGTTTTTCCCCTCTAGCAATAGGTCATACAGTTTGGGATTTTCCTTTACCCAGATATTTGTGGCATTGCGAATTAACTTCTGCTTGAGAGATTCCGAAATAATTTTAGTTTCCCCTGTCCCAAATCCTGATAGTTCGCGATGGGTGCTAGCAATGTTATAAGCCAAGCTATGCAAAGTACTGACCGTAAAAGAGCTTTGCGGCAAGCGCAGATTTTTGAGATGCTCAAAGACTTTTTTGCGAATGTTGCTTACCGCCGATCGCGTGAAGGTGACGATTACTAATTGCTTTTGGCGATGCAGATTAAAATTGGCGATCGCGATCGCGGCGGCTACTGCCATTCCCGTTGATTTACCTGCCCCTGGCACTGCGGAAACGGCAAGCTCGCCACCCTGCCAATCCGCCATTGTTTGTTGCCCTTTGCGGAGGATTGTGCGTAATTGATTGAGAGCTTCAGTGCTGACCATGACAACTTTGGCAGATGTACATCACGCATTTTATCGCAAAGCGAGAGGGGAGAATCTCAGTTTGACGCTGAGTATAAATCCTAAGGAAACACACCGCATATTCAATATGCTAAACTGAACCGTCATGCGAACGGACACCCTATTTTTTCAACTATTCCAATCCTTCCACACCTTACTATTCGAGCTAATTGATCGCCCCATATCGGAAGCAGAAGGATACAAATTTAGCTCAGCCGAAATCAAAGAAAAAGCATTTCGGTTTGACGGCATCTTCATGCCCGCAAACAACGACAAACCCATATTTCTAGCAGAAGTCCAGTTTCAGCCCAAAGAAGACTTCTACAGCGAATTCCTAGCCGAAATATTCCTATATCTAAATCAATATCGTCCTATCCAAGACTGGCAAGCCGTAGCGATCTTCGCCAGACATAACAGCGAACCAACACCCGACAAATTCTGCCAAGAACTAATCAACTTAGGACGGATTAAGCGCGTATATCTAGAAGACCTACAACAAGAAACAAACTCCCATGGCATTGAGATTATCCAGTTAATTTTGGCATCAGAAAAAAAAGCCCCAGCAATAGCCAGAAAACTAGCCGAAAAAGTCGAACAAGAAACAAACACCGAACTCAGAGATAACGTAGTAGAATTCATAGAAGCAGTATTGGTATACAAATTTCCAAAACTAACCAGACAAGAGGTTGAAGCCATGTTTACCCACAGCGATCTAAAGAAAACCCGCGTCTACCAAGACGCAATGCTAGAAGGTGAGCAGCGTGGCTTACAAATTGGTAAGCAAGAGGGTTTGCAAATTGGCGAACAACGCGGTTTACAAATTGGCGAACAACGCGGTTTACAAATTGGCGAACAACGCGGCTTGGTAAAAGGTCAGTCAGCAATTCTACAACGCCAGCTAACCCGCAAATTTGGCAAAATATCTCCCAGAATAAAATCTCAGATTTCTAAATTGTCTGTCGCCCAGCTAGAAGATTTAGCCGAAGCTATCTTTGACCTGCAAACATCCGCCGATTTAAGCGCTTGGATAAAAAAACAGTTGACGCATTGAATCGGATGATAACTGTGCTTATCTCAACGGTCTGCTTGATTCTACTAAGCATTCATATTCAGTGCCAAACTGAGATACTCCCAAGCGAGAGTGTGGCATGAAGCGGCACATTCTCAAAAACTCTATAAATTAAGATAAAAGTCTTTTACTAAAGCTATGTAATCTTGTGTGTACAGGTGTTTGCTCTCTTCGATAGTGAGTGTTGTTGCTTGTGCGGGATATTGAGCGAGATATTGAGTGGGGCTTAATTCTAGTAATATCCGTTTGACTGGACTTTGAGGAGTTGGTTTGACATGAACTTGACGATCGCAGAATAAATTAAAACTTTGAGCTTTAGTGAGAAAACTATTAGCTAAGTCATTGGGATAAATAACTGCTAAATGTCCATTTGGTTTTAACAATTGCGATGCGATTTGGAGAATATCAGTTTGGGAAAGGCTGTCACTATGTCGGGCTAAGTTTCGGGAATTTTGTGAAGGTTTAAAAGCGTTCTCAAAAAATGGTGGATTAGAAATAATCAAATCATATTGCTGAGAACAGGCGATCGCCCAGTCTTGAATGCGGGCATGATCGATATTGATGCGATCGCGCCAAGGCGAACTTTCGATATTCTCCTTAGCCTGTTGATAAGCATCATGATCAATTTCTACTGCATCAATAAATGTATTAGAAAACGGTAAGTATGGGCGGCGCTTCGCGCCGCCCATACTTACCTCAAGACTCCTGCTATTGGGAAACGCATTTGATGATTGCGATCGCTGTGCCAACATTAGGGCTAGCAAGCCTGTACCTGTGCCAATATCGAGAATTTGAGCATTTTCAGTTAGCTTTGCCCATGCCCCCAACAAAATGCCATCTGTCCCTACTTTCATCGCACATTTGTCTTGAGCGATCGCAAATTGTTTAAAGTGAAAACAGGAATTTCGCATTTCTTTATTGCTAACCGCTATGATCTTGCCATACAGCAATTACCCATCAAACGAACCGTAATATATTTTTTGAAAGTATTGCTTTGCAATACTTTCAAAAAATATATTGGTTTGGGTTTGAGCGCAAAGCGCTGTAATTTATACCAATTCAACGCAAGTGTAACAACACGATGGATGCAGCACTTACTTCTCAAGATATTTTGCGCCGCTATGCACAGGGCGATCGCGACTTTAGTGGGCTTAATCTGAATGGCATCAAACTTAGCGGTGCAAATTTGAGTCGTACCGATTGGCTAGATGTTAACTTATCCAAAGCCTATCTCAACAGTACCGTCTTCACCTTTGCTTGCTTAACTCGTGCGAATATGCGCGGAGCCTTAATGGTGGGTGCAAATCTCTGTGGTGCAAATCTTAATCAAGCAAGCATGAGTAATGTAAATCTATCCAATGCAGATTTGCATGGAGCTAGTTTGCAAGGAACCACTTTATTTGGAGCCAATCTTAGCCTTGCTAACTTAATGGATGCGAACTTAATCGATGCGGATATGCGAACCGTGAACTTGAGTGGGGCGAACCTTGTCGGTGCTTGTATGAAAGGTGCAAATCTTAGACAAGAAAGAGCGATCGGCGATCAACATGAAATTGATGCTGGTAAAAAGAAGCGTAGCACTGCAAATCTAACGGGGGCAAATCTATCTGGGGCGGATTTGCGCGGTGCAAATTTATCTGGAGCAGATCTACACAAAGCGGATTTAAGGGGAGCAAATCTGCAAGAAGCAACTCTCAGTGGGGCTAATCTGATTGAAGCAAAGTTAAATAATGCCAATATGCAAGGTGTCTTTCTCTCGGAGGCTAATCTCAGTTGTGCTACGCTTTCAGGTGCGATTTTAAATAATGCCAAACTGGAACGCGCTATTTTAATTGATGCAGACTTTAATGGAGTTTCATTGAGAAATGCGGTTATGGCAGATATTAAGGCAAGTCGTGTGCAGATGAAAGGAACTGATCTCACGGATGTGAAGTTGACTCGAGCCGATCTCAGCCGCGCTAATCTCGATGGGGCAATTATGGTTCGCACTAATCTTATTGAAGCTTATCTGGCTCGGACAAATCTTGCTAATGCTGACCTAACCGACGCGATTCTCAATCGTGCTGAACTGAGTAGCGCTAATTTGGTGGGTGCAATTCTCAAAGGCGCGACACTTCCTGATGGCAAAGTCCATAAATAAATGGAGGGGGAGAATTTTCTTCTTCCCCCTTTATAAGGGGGATTGAGGGGGATCATTAGTAACTCACGCTATAGCTGATAACTTGTGTACACGCAGTAGCCTACTGGGAGAAAGTCTAGGGGTGAAGGGTTTAGGGATTTATGCGTAAATTCTAAATATATCTAAATATAATTGTTATAAAGCTTGAGGATAAGGTCATGACTTCTCGGTTCTATGCGCTGACGCTATTATTGGCAACTGGACTTGGTGGCATCTTACTGCCGCCTGATCAGTCCTTTGTAAGCGCCCAAACACAAACAACTCAAACTCGCAAAGCAGAAGCCGATCGCCTGTTTGACTTGGGAACTCAGCAATATAGACTCAGCCAGTTTGAAACCGCATTGCAGTCATGGCAGCAAGCCCTAATCATCTATCAAGAAATCAAAGATCGTCAGAAAGAAGGAACATTGCATGGAAATCTAGGCAAAATATATGAATCACTGGGACGTTACGACCAAGCGATCGCCTCTCATCAGCAGAGTTTAGCGATCGCTCAGGAGCTAGGCGATCGCCGCAGCGAAGCAGAATCCCTAATCGATCTCGGTGTAGTCTACCGCTCTCTAGGCAACTACTCGCAAGCGATCGCCTACCATGAGCAAAGTTTAGCAATTACCCGTGAGATTGGTGATCGGCGCGGTGAAGGATCATCCTTGGGTAATTTGGGAATGAATTACTATGCTCAAGGCGACTATGTGAAAGCGATCGCATTTCACGAGCAGCGTTTAGTCATTGCCCTCGAAATCAAAGACCGCCGAGGGGAAGGTAATGCTATGGGTAATCTCGGTAATGCCTATCGCGCTCAGGGTAAATTTGCTAAAGCCATTGAGTATCAGGAAAAGCGCTTAGCAATCACCCGTGAGATCAAAGAAATACGTGGAGAAGGACAGGCTCTTGGCTTTTTAGGGCTGGTTTATCGCTCCCTTGGGGACTATGCCAAATCGATTAGCTATTACCAACAGAGCTTAGCGATCGCCATTAAGATCAATGATCGGCTCAACAAAGCTAAGTCACTTGGGTATTTAGGCAATGCTTACTACGATCAGGGTAACTATCAGGAGGCAATTAAATATCACCAGTCGAGTTTGGAGGCAGCGCGAGAAATTAGCGATCGCCGTGGAGAGGGGAAATCACTTGGGTACTTGGGGAATGCTTACGAAGCTCAGGGTAATTATGATGAAGCAATCAAATACTATGAGGCAAGTTTAAAAATTGCCCGTGAAGTCAATGATCGCCGTGGTGAAGGGAAAACACTGAGTTCTATGGGAAGTGTCTATTATGCCCTTGGTGACTATGCGAAAGCGATCGAATATCATAATTCAGGATTAGAAATCGCCCGCAAAATCAAAAACCGTGATGGCGAAAGAATGGCTCTAAACCAGATCGGCTTGCCCCTTGAAAAACAAAAACAAACAGATTTAGCCATTGTTTTCTACAAACAATCAGTCAACATTAGTGAATCGATCCGTAAAGATATTCGTAAACTTGATCGAGATTTACAAAATTCCTATTTAAGTAATGTTGAAGGTTCTTATCGTCGCCTTGCCGATCTATTACTCCAACAAGGGCGAGTTATGGAAGCTCTGCAAGTTCTCGATCTCCTGAAGGTGCAGGAACTAGAGGACTATCTTAAAAACATCAAAGGAAGCGATCGCACTGCCCAAGGGGTAAGAATTTTAGAACCAGAGAAAGCAATTAGCGATAAGTTGTTAGCGATTAGCTTTGAAAATAGTCGTGAAATTAACGACATACTTGCTCAGCAAATCCAACAGCTTCCCAAATCAGAAATCAACAAAGTCCCCGACTATCTCCAACAAATCCCACAGGGAACGGTGCTGCTTTATCCGCTGATTTTAAGCGATCGCCTTGAAATCATCCTCTTTTCGCCTAATACAATCCCCATCAGCCGTGCTGTGAAGATCTCCAAGGATAACCTAGAGGCTTTAATTTCTAACTTTAGGGAAGGGGTGCGTGACGTTACTTCCGATGATGTCAAAGTTCCTGCTACCGAGCTTTATAATCTGCTGATTAAACCCATCAGCACTGAACTTGCTCAAGCCAAAGCCCAAACTATTCTCTATGCTCCTGACGGACAACTACGCTATGTTCCCCTCGCTGCTCTCTACAATGGTAAGCAATGGTTAGTGGAGAAGTATCGAATTAGTAATCTCATTGCCTATAGCCTCTCTGACTTTTCACTCCAACCCAAAGCTAAGCCCAGTATCTTAGCAGGCGCATTTGGCGGAAAGCAAGGGGAGCAGAAGTTTGGGCAAGTTGCTTTACCTGCGACACTTACTGAGGTCAAAACGATCGCCAATAAATTCCAAAATTCAGTTGCTTTAACTGAAAATGACTTTAGTCGCCAAGCGATCGAATCGAAACTAAAAAATCATAATATTATTCACCTTGCTACCCATGCAGAGTTCAATACGGGTGTGCCAGATAATTCCTTCATTATTTTTGGTAATGGCGACAAAATCCGCCTTCATGAAATCACGGATTGGCAAATTCCCAATGTGGATTTGATCATATTAAGTGCTTGTCAGACAGGATTAGGTGCTTTTGGCAGTGGTGTGGAAATCTTAGGATTTGGTTATCAGGTGCAAAAGGCAGGAGCTAAAAACGCGATCGCTTCGCTGTGGTCGGTTAATGATGTAGTTACGGGTTCGCTGATGACGGCTTTTTATGCGGAAATGCGAAAAGAGAATGTTGCTATCTCTGAGTCACTAAGGCGATCGCAAATTGCTTTAATCAAGTCCTC
>JBJTVM010000009.1:0-7575 GCA_046081205.1 Pseudanabaena sp.
GCTATCTTTTAACGATTCATACAAGCTTGACCATTTCCGTCGATACAATGCTGATAATGATAATTCTGCAAATGACTTTACACTTGGACTAGTCAATACTGCATCCATTAGGTCAAATATTGCATCCCGTCCGTTACCTAAAAATCCATATACCTGTTGACGAAATTCCTGTAGTTTGTCAATAATCATGGCTGTAGATATGTCTTTCTTTTTTATCTACTTTAGGCAGTTTGTATCTCTTTTACTCTGCCTTTCTTACCTTTTTTAGTCTAAACTCCAGTAAAACAACTTTGTCATCAAATCTTCTATTCATGAACTTTTTGTAAATAAAATCTATTTAAAAAACATAGGATCAATTCAAAAAATGATAAGGTGGCAAAGCCTCACTCCATCGGATCTGCCAATGGGAATGTTGCTCCTCCCACGATCGCAATGCGTCTTTTAAAAACTCAACCTGCGATCGCGGCAGTAATGCATATACACGCACATCCTCTGAACCTTGAGTTTCCACATGCTGAAATTCAGGTTTATAGAGATCAGAATTCAAGTAATTAGTAATGGTCTGATGATAATCGAGAACTTCCTGTTGCAACCGTGATCGCCATTGTTCCTGTTGTAAATATTGCGATCGCTTCGCTAGGAGGTAATCCTTACCTTTGAGGGTTGTCGTAGCTTCCGCTTTAGGAGCGATCGCGGAACCAGTAATTAGAAATTCGGCATAACCATCTAGTCTCTGTAAACTAGCTAATAGCCTTTCTGACTCCGTTTGCAAATAAGCTTCCAAAGCAGCAATAGAAACAAACGCCGTTCCAAAGCGTAAGGGTAATAAAGTGCGCTGATTAAATAATTCACAAACTAGGCGATCGTGTTGAATAATTACTTGCATCAAAGATTGCTCTGGCAATAGTTTGAGCGCTTCGATATCTATATCTGACTCGATCGCCGCAATTAGGCGATCGCATTGCAAATATTGAATAGGCTTGCCCATAATTCCCAATGGTCGCTCATCTGGGGCTGGCGCAAGCAAAATCGCAAAAGTATAAAGCATTTTTTCCTTTTTCCTTTTTCCTTGGATAAAGGCTATCTTCGGAGCTTAATGTGTTTGGGAATTTTAATTTCATGGGTCTTATGGAAATCATCTTGCACTTTTGCAGTCAAACTTTTAGAGACACGCTGCACAACGAATCCCAACACGCTATCACCTGTTTTCTGAATCATATCCTTGGCTAGTTGCTGAATAAAAGCAGGAAAATGCAGGGAAACCGTGAGGTTTAAATCCCATTCAACCGAGGTGATGATTGGGTTATTTCCTAGATTTTCTCCTGCTCTTGGTGCTATCTGCTCCCCTAAGCGCATCTCCGCTTGGAAATCCACCTCGTATCCCTGTGGTTTCTGCTCAGGAATTGGAATCGTCACAATCCGATAAACGCAATTTTCATCGGGAGGCAACAAGTTTAACCCCACTCTGGCATCAACCTGAAAACCTAAAGCTCCAACCTTACCGATGCCCATCGCATAGCCAGTTTCCCCAATTGGATCAGCTTTAAAGGGATTAGCGCATCGACGAAACCAACCCTGATGGGCATCAAGATATTTCATTACAGTAGCTTTATCAGCCAGCAGATCCATATTGCCAACGTAATGATTACGAAAATGTTGTAAATCCGAGTTTGGGTCGGCTTTCTGTTCTAATTTTTTGTCCTCCTTGGAGTTAGTCTCATCATCAGGATCTTGCAGATCAAACTGTGAATCGTCAGTATTGCCATATTCGGCTAGCATCGCGGCTTCCTGTTCAGGCGTTAACACAAACTCCGAGTCCTCATCCCCTGTTGACTCTAAAATGAAATCTTGATTTGCAGGCGATCGCATTGGTTCTTGCTGCATGGCGGATATCCTAAAAACTGCTGATGCGCTAGTTGTTAACTATTTCCATCATAATAGTCTTAGAAGTTCGATTAGGGAAAGCATATGGCTCCGCGTACAGCAGTGATGGAAGCCGTCGAAAAGCTCAACTATCGGGTCACGATAGGTGATGTGGCGGCACAGTCTGGACTTGATCTCAATACAGCACAACGTGAAGTGCTGGCGCTAGCCTCGGAAACGGGTGGTAATCTCCAAGTTGCCGAGTCTGGCGAGATTGCTTACAAATTTGCTCCCAATTTTCGGCAAATTCTAGTCAGTCGTTCATTTTGGCTACAGGTCAAAGAATGGCTAAAAGGTGTTTGGAAATGGGTGTTTTACGCAATCCGCATTTCCTTTGGCATTTTACTAATTGTCTCGATTATTATCGTCGTGCTAGGTATTATCGCGGCAACGATCGCCTTGAATAGCCAAAGGGGTAATGACAATGACCGTGATGATCGTCGTAGCGATCGCGGTGGTGGCGGATTTATTTGGCTCGGTGGCTGGGGCAACCCGTTCGGTAATCCCTTTATCATGTTTGACCCTTACTACTACGAGCCAGAGCAAGTTCGCCAACGCGATCCCAATGAAATGGGCTTTTTAGAAAGCGTATTTTCATTCTTATTTGGCGATGGCAACCCTAACCCTGACCTCGAAGAACGTCGTTGGCGCGAGATTGCGGCGATGATTCGTAGTAATAACGGTGTGGTCGTCGCTGAGCAAATTGCGCCCTATCTTGATGAAACTAGCCGTCTAGAGGGTGATGAATATTTTGTGATTCCCGTTTTGTCCAAATTTAACGGGTTTCCTGAAGTTAGCGATGCAGGAACCATTGCCTATAAATTTCCTGAATTACAAAAGGTTGCCTCGGAGCGCAAAGCCAAGGTCAACCAGTCCTATTTGCAAGAAAAGCTATGGAAATTTAGCCAAGCCTCTCAAGGCAAAATTGCTTTGGCGATCGGTTTAGGGGTTTTCTATCTAGTCGCCTCGCTCTATCTGGGCAGTTTACTGGGCAACCCTAGATTAGCCACATCCCTTGTGGGATTTTTAGGATTTGTCAAAGCCGCCTATGGGTTCTTGCTAGGTTATGCTGTTTTATTCCTGTCTACGCCTTTAGTACGCTATTTTGTGTTGCAGTACTTAAATGGTGGAATCAGCGATCGCAATCAAAAACGCTCTGCCCATGCCGCACAACTCCAAAATCCATCCTCGACTCTGCGCGAAAAGCTAGATTTTGCACGTACTTTTGCAATGAAGCAAGAGACAATCAATCAAGATAATCTTGCCTATACCACCGAGCAAGATTTGACGGATCAAGAATACGCAAAAATGCTCAAAAAGAGTAAAGATTTATAACAATCCTAGATAGATTGTGGAAGCACACTCTGAAGTGGTGCGCTTCCACAATTCTCAAAAATCCACAAATAGTTTAAGACTGCTTTATATTCAGTCGTTTTAGAGCATAAAAGCCAAGAGGTAAATGACTGCACTTTGCGCCTCCACTCACCTCTTGGCTTTTTCCTTTTGAGGTTTTACATCAAAGCACAAAATGACTATGCCATAAAATTTTTGAAAGCGTCGCTGAGCGACGCTTTCAAAAATTTTTCTGGTTTTTAATTTAGCGCAAAGCGCTGTAAGCGATCGCCATTAATATTCCACAAATACTCTCAGCGTAAAGCTTTGCCCCTCATTTGTCGCTTAATCCCAAATCGCTGTAAAATTCTAGTCAAAGTCTATAAATTAACTCTTAAAAATGTCACAATATCACAAACCTACAGTCATTATTACAGGTGCATCTTCAGGCGTTGGTTTATGGTCAGCCAAATCAATGGCAGATAAAGGCTGGCATATCGTTATGGCTTGCCGCAATATCCCCAAAACCGAAAAAGCCGCCGAATCTGTTGGTATTCCTAAAGATAGCTACACGATCATCCAAGTGGATCTTGGTTCATTGGTCAGTGTGCGCGAATTTGTGGCTAAGTTCCGAGCAACAGGAAAGCCCCTTGATGCATTGTTATGCAATGCTGCGATCTATATGCCTTTACTCAAAGAACCCTTGCGATCGCCTGAAGGCTTTGAGTTGACGATGACTACCAATCACCTCAGCCACTTCCTCCTCTGTAACCTTCTACTAGAGGACATGAAGAAGTCCACCCATCCTGATCGCCGTATGGTCATTTTGGGAACTGTCACCCACAACCCCGATGAATTAGGCGGGAAGATTCCTCCACAACCTGATCTTGGTAATCTTGAAGGTTTTGAGAAGGGCTTCAAGCCGCCAATCTCGATGGCAAATGGCAAAAAGTTTGAACCAGTTCGCGCCTACAAAGAGAGTAAAGTTTGTAATATCTTGACCATGCGCGAATTGCATCGCCGCTACCATGAATCCACAGGGATTACCTTTACTTCCCTTTACCCTGGTTGTGTCGCTGACACACCTCTCTTCCGTAATCACTACCCTCTCTTTCAGAAGCTATTCCCACTATTCCAAAAGAACATCACTAAGGGATATGTCACTCAGGAGCTATCAGGAGAGAGAGTTGCTGCCGTCATCGCTGATCCTGAGTACAAGCAATCGGGAGCCTACTGGAGTTGGGGTAATCGCCAGAAAAAGGATGGTAAGTCCTTTGTGCAAACCGTCTCTCCCCAAGCCCGTGATGATGCTAGGGCTGAACGCCTGTGGGACTTGAGTATGAAGTTGGTCAGACTCGTATAAAAAAAACAAAAGAGTGAAGGCGGCGCGATGCGCCGCCTTCGCTTTAGGCAAAGAAAAGCGGCGCAATGCGCCGCTTTTCTTTTATTTAGTTGCAGCAGCCTTTTTGGTAGTTGTGGCTTTTTTTGTAGTTTTAGAAGCAGTCTTAGTCGTTGCGGCTTTAGTTGCAGTGGACTTGGCAGTAGCCTTTTTTGTAGTAGTTTTCTTGGGTTCGCTAGACGCTGACTTAATTCTCTTGCTAGTGCTTTTGCCAGACTTACTTGCCAACATCGATAGCGCCTCTTCTAAGGTCAGCCCTTCTACGGTCTGTTCCTTAGTTAGGGATACATTGACCTTGCCATGCTTCACGTAAGCACCATACTTACCATCGAGAATCTCGATCGCTTCATCATCACTGGGATGTTTGCCAAGGGATTTCAATACTTTAGCCGCCGCCGCTCCACGCAAAGTCTTGGGTTGCGATAGTAGGTCTAAGGCTCGTTCAAAGGTAATGGTATAGGGATCATCAGTTGATTTTAGCGATCGGTTATCGTCCTTGTCGCCATTCCCTTTAGTATGACAAACATAGGGACCAAAACGCCCTGTATTCACAAATACGCGATTACCAGTATCAGGATGTGCGCCCAAGGTACGTGGCAAAGCTAGCAATTTGACAGCAAGATCGAGGGTGACTTGCTCAGGTTGCATACCCTTCGGCAATGAGGCGCGTTTAGGTTTAGGAACTGCTTCCGTCGCCTGACCTAGCTGTACATAGGGACCATACTGCCCCATCATCATAAAGATTGGCTCATTCAGTTCTGGGTGAATACCAACTTGATCGGGCCCCTCCAGTTTCTGTTTAAGTAGGAGTTCAATCTTTTCCGGCACTAAATCAGAAGGAGTGAGGTTCTGAGGAATGGAAGAATTAACCGTGCGATCGCCTTCTCCAACTTGAATATAAGCACCAAATTTACCGATTTTGACTTTGACATCATCATCTAAGCCTTCAAGACGTACTGTGCGTGCTGCTTCGCCATCAATGAGACTATCGCGAGACTTTACCTGTCCGCTCAAACCTTGCTCACCTGAATAAAATTTCTTGAGATAGGGTAGCCATTCCACACTGCCCGTCGAGATATCATCAAGGGTTTGTTCCATTTTAGAAGTGAAACTAGGATCGACTAAGTTGGGGAAATGCTCCTCTAATAAACTGGTGACAGCAAAAGCCGTGAAGGTAGGAATTAACGCATTATTGACAAGCTGCACATAGCCGCGATCGCAAATCGTACCGATAATGCTGGCATAGGTACTAGGACGACCGATGCCTTCACTTTCGAGCATTTTTACGAGGGCAGCTTCGGTATAGCGGGCAGGAGGTTGAGTTTCATGCCCGACCGTATTTAACTCACGGCAAACAGGATGATCGCCAATTTTTAGCGGAGGCAACATTACCTCTTTTTCTTCAAGGGCGGCATCAGGATCATCGGAGCCTTCGACGTAGGCGCGGAAAAATCCTGCAAAATCAATACGCTTGCCTGAAGCTCGGAAAATTGCATCTTCAACGGTTAGCTGCACACTGAGCATGGTGAGCTGAGCATCCGCCATTTGCGAGGCAACGGTGCGTTTCCAAATTAGGTCATAAAGGGCTAGCTCCCGTCCTGATAGCCCAGTTTCTTGAGGTGTGCGAAAAGTTTCACCTGCGGGACGGATGGCTTCGTGGGCTTCCTGTGCGCCTTTGGATTTAGTCACATACTGGCGTGGCTCTTTACTGAGGAAGTTGCTGCCGTACATCTTGGTCACACAGGTACGCGCTGCGGCGATCGCCTGCTGTGAGAGATGCACCGAGTCAGTACGCATATAGGTGATAAAGCCTTGTTCATACAGAGCTTGGGCTACTCGCATCGAGTCCCTTGCCGATAGACGCAATTTACGGTTAGCCTCTTGTTGCAATGTTGAGGTGGTGAAAGGTGGTGAGGGCCTGCGGGTGGTGGGGCGTTCATCAAGATTGCTCACTGACCAGACCTTGCCATTCAAACGCTGTTGCAAAGCGATCGCCGCCGCTTCATCCAACAATAAGACATTGCGACCTCTAGCAATTTTGCCTGTCGATTCATCAAAGTCTTTACCCGTAGCCACATTTTTGCCACCGACCGAGACTAGCTGCACAGGAAATTCCTGTTTCGGCGCATAGAGATTTGCCTTCAAATCCCAATAGCTACCAGATTTAAAAGCACGGCGTTCACGCTCACGATTAACGATTAGGCGCACAGCTACAGACTGCACACGACCAGCTGATAAACCCCATGCGATTTTTTTCCAAAGCAAAGGTGAGAGCGTATAACCCACAAGGCGATCGAGAATGCGGCGCGTCTCTTGGGCATGGACAAGGCGATCGTCAATCTGGCGGCAGTTTTTTAATGCACTCTTAATTGCCTCAGAGGTGATCTCATGGAAAACCATGCGCTTAATTGGTATTTTGGGTTGCAAGATTTGCAATAAATGCCAAGAAATACTTTCCCCTTCACGATCTTCGTCAGTCGCTAGGATCAATTCCTTAACACCTTTTAATGCTGACTTGAGTTCGCGGACGATCTTTTTCTTATCGTCTGGCACGATGTAGAGCGGGTCAAAGTCAGCATCAACATTCACGCCGAGTTTCGCCCATTCCGTACCCTTGAGGTCGGCAGGAATATCACTAGCTGATTGTGGCAAATCGCGCACATGCCCCATAGATGCCTCTACTCGATATCCAGTAGGCAAAAAGTTGCGAATGGTGCGGGCTTTAGTGGGCGATTCGACAATAACAAGAGTAGACATATTAGCCTGCAAGGTTTGCGGTAATCAAAATAAAGGGAAAATCGATAAACTAAATAATTGTCAAAATTAATGGCTTATTAAATACCCTTCTTAACCTATATACAATGTTTGTGCAGAAAATTACTATTTTTGAGTAGGACGATAACTACACAAATAAGTTACCT
>JBJTVM010000010.1:0-6257 GCA_046081205.1 Pseudanabaena sp.
GATCGCAATTCTCTGTCTTTGTCCACCTGATAACTTTACGCCGCGATCGCCAAGTATGGTGTCAAACCCTTCAGGCATTTCTAGGATAAAATCTAGAGCATTAGCTTGTTTCGCAGCTTCATATAACTCTAATTCATCAACAATATTTACTCCATAAGCAATATTATCTTTAACTGAGGCATTAAATATAAATGTATCTTGGCTTACGATAGCCATCTTACGACGGAAGGAATTAATCTCAAAATCTCTTAAATCAATACCATCAACTAAAATATTCCCTTGTGTTGGTTCATATAACCTAGGTATTAAATCGGCTAAAGTGGTTTTTCCTGCGCCTGAAGCGCCAACAAGAGCAGTAGTCTCTCCACGCTTAATGGATAAATTGATATCTCTTAGAATAGGCTGATCAATATCATAGCTAAAGTAAACAGATAAGAAGTCAATTGATTTCTTAAGGCTTGTAAATTCTATATCACCATTTAGAAGGTAGACTTTATCTTCTCTTTGTAAGACATTTTTAACTTTATTGTACGATCCTGCAAAACCTGCTAATTCAGTTTTGATACTGTTAACTAACTGCACAAGAGGCATCATCCGAAACAGAACAAACATTAGCGTTAGTAAAGCAGAAACTTCCAATTTCCCTAAAACAACAAGAAAGTTAAATGCAACTAAAATAATTCCAATCAAAATTGCAGTGGAAATAGTTTCAGCTAAAGGACGCACAAGACTCATATAAGAAAACAAATCAAGATGCGTCTTTCGTAAATTCAATGAATTTTTATAAAACTTTTCTCTCTCAAATTGTTGTGTACATGAGGTTTGGATTGTACGAATTCCATTAATAAACTCAAGGGTTACAGAAGCAAAATTAGAGTAGGCTTGTGATGTTGGAAAACTCAACTCCCTTACTTTAATACCAAGTTTTGATATAAATAATGATAATGCCCCAAATAGAATTAAAGCAACTATAGATAATTGCCAAGAAATCACAAACATTGAGATTATGTAAACAATTAGCGTTGCACCAGTTATACCAAGAGCAGAAGCATTTGAAAATGAGCGCTGTATGTACTCTATTTCATGGGTCATTGAATTGATTAAGTCACCAGACTTTGAGCTTGAGTAATAACTCAAACTTACACTTATCAACTGTTCAAACATTGATTTATGTAAGCGATCGCCAAATGCAGATTCTGTTGACAGTGCAAATACTGCAGCCCAATAAGAAAAAACTGATCGCAGAAAAGCTGAAATAATTACTAGAAGACCTAATCTATTCAGTCTTTCTATATGGCTAGACTGAATTCCTAAAATAAAAGCATCTAACCAACCCGTATTTATCTGGGATGTTTGCGGGTTAGGATTAGTAATATTTTGGAGGAATAAATTAATAACACCTACCGCAATACCTTCAAATATAGCGCCTAAAACAGAAAATACTATAGCCAGTAAGGCAGTTAGCCAGAAATATTTAAATTCCCTCAGAAAAATGTAGTTATGTTTCCAAAACTTACTACTTTTTACAATATTTTTGAAAAGTTCTGTTTTAAGGAGCATGGATCTGACCAATATCTATCTTAAGCCTAAATTTAGAACTGACGCAGAAAACGTAGGTCACTTGTAAAAAGACGACGAATATCGTCTATTTTATGCAAAACCATGGCGACTCGGTCTACGCCAAAACCCCATGCAAACCCAGTGACTAGTTCAGGGTCATAGCCAACGGATTTAAAAACATTGGGATCAACCATACCACAGCCGCCAAGTTCAAGCCATCGACCGTTCCACATTACATCGACTTCGGCAGATGGCTCAGTGAAAGGGAAGTAGCTAGGACGGAAACGAATTGGACAATCTCCTAAAAGTTCTTCGACAAAGGTTTTGACAGTACCTTTGAGATCGCCAAAGGTTAGGCCTTCTTCAACAGCTAAAAGCTCGATCTGATGAAAAATTGGCGAATGGGTAGCATCAATGTCATCTTTACGATAAACACGACCTGGACAAGCAATTCGCAAAGGAGGTTCATTTTCTTCCATATAGCGAATTTGCACTGAAGAAGTTTGCGATCGCAATAATTTCCCATCGCTCAAATATAGAGTATCTGCCATGTCACGGGCAGGATGATCGGCAGGAGTATTGAGGGCTTCAAAGTTATAATAATCAGTCTCAATTTCTGGTCCTTGGGCAACTGTAAAACCTAAGCCCACCAGAATGTCCAGCATATGGTCAATAGTGCTTTGGATTGGGTGCTGCCTCCCTTGATAGAAGTTCAAGATGCCTGGCATTGTTACATCAAGGGTCTCCGCTTCCAAGCGCTTAGCAATTACTGATTGCTGAATCGTGATTTTGCGTTCTTCTAGCTGAGTTTGCAAAGTCTGCTTAACTTGATTGGCGATCGCCCCAACTTGAGGACGTTCTTCAGCAGATAGCTTGCCCATAGCACCAAGAATTTGAGAGAGAGTGCCTTTCTTGCCTAAGTACTCCACCCTTAACTGTTCTAATTCTTCAGAGGTTTGCACATCTCCAACTGATTTTGTTGCGAGTTCTGATAGAGATTGCAATTGAGCAGTTAAGCTCTCTAAGTCCGTTGCCATCAACGTTTCCTAATTTATGAAGAATTTTTTCTGTCATAACTTTAGCAGAAAAATTACAAGCTCTGCAGTGATCGGTCAATTTTCTTGGTTTATGCCCAAAAGCCTGAGCCAAAGCAAATCTTCGGCTCTGGCTTTTGAGCTTAAAATATGTGCATTCAAAAAGCATAGAAATTGCAAGCAATTTCTATGCTTTTTGAAAAGATTTGATTTGATCTCTATCTTTTAGCGCTAGCTAAGAATGTCATGGGGTCGATCGCACTACCACCATTTGGACGAATCTCAAAGTGCAGGTGAGGACCTGTACTGAAGCCTGTACTTCCCATCTCACCAATGATCTGGCCTTGACCAACTGTTTGACCTTCTTTGACATACAGTGCATTCAAATGTGCATATCTAGTGATAGTGCCGTCAGGGTGGCGAATGTCAATCATATTACCGTAGCCACCATCATGCCACTGTGAGTATTCCACTACTCCAGAGGCGGCAGCTAAAATTGGAGTACCAATGGGAGCTGCAATGTCGATGCCTTGATGTATTCTTCCCCAGCGCCAACCATAGCCAGATGTAAATACACCATCTGCTGGCCAGATAAAGCCAGTTGACAAGCCATAATCTTGGACATCAGGTAAGTAAGCACTTGCCATCAATTGTGGTAACTGAGGAGAAATCCCTGAACGATCGCCTGGGTTAGCAATCGCACTACGACTACTGTCAAAGTTGCGATCAGGATTTGGTGAAGAGTTTAGATTTGCTGCTGCAATCTTAGCTGCTTCTAACTTACGAGCTTCTTCAGCTCTACGTGCTGCTTCTTTGATCTCTGCATCACGAACTTTAGCATTGAGCTGATCCACTTCAGACTTTAGGCGCTTCACTTCTAGGGAAGTCATTCTTGCTTCTGGTTCAGGCAATAGAGCTACTTGATTGGGCTGTGCAACGATTGCTGCTTGTTGGTCAACAGAGCCAGAAGCAGGAACCTTAGGCGCAAGACTAGCTGCTAATCTTGCAGGAATCTGTACATTTGGTTCAGATGCTGGTTGAGAAATGGCAGATATTGGTTCTCGATTATTGCTGCTGGTTTGTTCAACCGACTGATTTGCAGGAATCACAGGAGTTGATATCGCAGCTATAGGTGCAGGCTTAGCAATGGGCTCTGATGCTGGTTGATTCAAAGTCTCCACAGGCGCAGCATCCACATTGATGCGCTGTTCCTTGACTAAGGAAGCAGGAATCTGTGGAATAGATAAAGCTGCCGCAATTCTAGGGGAAAACTGGATCTTAGGTTCAGCGGCTGGCTGCTGAGAAGAATTAGCTTCAATAGGGGTTGAGCGACCGCTACTGTACTGCTCAGAAGCGTTAGCAGCAGGGATTGACGGTGTAGTTATCGATCTAGCTGGTAAATTAAGGGCAGTTGGAGATAGCGGAGGATTTTTCTTACCATTAGAATCACCTAGATCGCCGAGTAGCTGACTGGGCGCAAAGGGTAAAAGCACAGCCGCGACCTTAACTGCTGGCTCACTAGCAACCGGCAAGCTTGGTTGGAGCGCTGTTGCCTTAGTTTGTAAGTTGACAGACTGTTCTTGGACAGGAGTAAATGGCAGACCAGCAGAAGTTTCAGAGCCTGTTAACTGCATTAAACCGTCCCAAGGAGAAGTGCGATTAGCTGCTGCAACTTTTGTGACTGCATCCTTGGGCAAAACCATCGGAGTTGCAGCCGTTACTCTCACTGGCTCAGCTTCTTTGGAGGCATATTCTGGCAAAACTCTGGTAGTTTCAGACAAAGTAGCGACAGGAGATGGAATCTGCTTGGTTGGCTTCTCATTAGAAGAAGCGACCACTTGCGTCTCTGGGAGATTACGTCCCTGAGGAAGCTTTAACTCTTGATTAAGCTCTAACCACTGAGGACTTTCTAGCTTATTTGCCTCAATGATCGATTTTTGAGTTATACCGTAACGACGGGCTATAGTCTCAATCGTATCGCCATTTTGGACACGATATGAAATGTACTTGGGCTGCTTAGAGATGGAGTTTTCAGCGATATTTGATTTGGAACCATTACTAGCTAAGGTAGCTACAGCTTTTTTACCTTCTAATTGCTGTAGGCGTAGCACTAAACGCTCTTTTTCAGCTATTAACTGTCTTTTGACATGACCTTCTTTAACCTGCATTAAGGTCGAGACATTTCCTGGAATTACTAGAGGCTGATCAATTGCTAAAAAGTCACCTGAAGTTAATGAAGTAAACTTAATAATCTCGTTCTTGGGAACATTGTAATAGCTAGAAATAGCTTCTAATGTATCCCCTGGTTTGACCTTATGAACTAAGCCGTTCACTGGTGGAATTACCAACTTAGTTCCTGGTTGTAATTCAGTATTTGCACTTATGTTATTTGAAGCAGCGATCGCAGCCGCATCAACTTGATAAACTTGAGTTAATTTCCATAAAGTTTCATCTTCACGCACCTCATGGACGATTACTCCTTGGGAATGATCCCATGTACCAGAAGCGATCGCAGTTCTAGCCATTTCATATTTGCGATCCTGATTTTGTGCCATCACATCAGTCAAGGTACGCGATGAAGCAGCAACAGGTGAAGCCTTAAGGTTGTTATTTGATGTCTGTTGGTTAACCAACACCCCCACAGTTCCTGCGGATAGAGCAAAACCCAAAACTGCAAGCGAACGACGCACCTTCAGAGAGGTCATCTTTTCGCCCAATGTCAGAGAAACACTGGTTGTTAGATCCTCGTCTTTGGAAGATATCTTTTTCAAAAAACTGCCTCCTCTAAACTAGCTTTGCTCCTGATAAATCAAGTGTGAGAATAAAGCGAGTTAAATAATTACAACTAATTAAGGTAGTTGATTATTAACTCAGCAAGGAGCAATTACAAATCATAAGTTACCTTGATTTTTTCCTTATAACAAGTTCATGATGAACAGAAAAAATTAGAGTTTTATGTATTCAAGTCTTGCAATTTAGTAGATGCATATGTAAAAGCGATCTGTCAAGCATCAGTTTGGTAAAATAATCTTGCAAAATCTATAAAAAATCAATTTGAACTTAAATATACCTAAAGATAGTTTTTGCAAAAAACTCTTCTCCCCAGTTATTGTTTTTTTTGAGTCTACAAGATGATTTTGCTTAATTAGATATCTTAAGGTATCTCTCAATCCCATGGATAGCAATAGCAGGTGTTGTAGTTTTTTATAGGTGCAAGCTCTTGATATCTTTGTTTTACGCTTATTTGCTACATCTAGCGTTTTAAATTAATTTATTTTGTTGTGTAATCTTTTTTTAACAATTTGCTTTAAAAAATTTACAAAATAAATTCTCAGTAGGCAGTTTGCTGGGATATTGACCATTTGATTAGAGTTGGAGGGGAGCAAATCCATCTGAATTTCATGTTGTTTTTTGTGCTTAATTTTTATGTATTGCAACCATAAATTGGTCTAAATAGCGCCAATTCACCATAGATGACTAGCGCTTTATACCAATTCACAGAAGTATGGCTACACTTCTGTGAATTGGTATGATTTATTCAATGTCATTTCGATGAGAGCGGAAGATGCAAATGGCTATATCGAACTCACTTTTATTTACTTTTGAGGATTTTTACAGCGCTTTGCGCTAAATTAAAATCGAGAAAAATTTTGAAAGCGGCGC
>JBJTVM010000011.1:0-5283 GCA_046081205.1 Pseudanabaena sp.
ACTAAAGCTTTCAAACTATTTGGTTGTCTAGGTTCTTAGCGCTTTTTCTTGGTCGGGTTCGCTTCGCTTTCGCTCGTCTCTCCCTTCAGCGCTTTATTAAGTTAGCAACCTTATCTACCTCTTGTCAACTACTTTCTTAAATTTGTTTCTGCTTTGCCTAAGACAAAAACCTGAAAGCCTTAGGCTGTAACGTTTTCATCTTGATTTTTTTATAGTTGGGTATAGGTCTAAAGTTTTATTAGGTGGGTTGGGCTTATTGACTAACAATGTAGGGTGAAGAAGTCGCCTGTATCTGCCCCGATCGCACAAGAGCTTGATAAATGAAGGCAGCAACTTCCGCTCTGGTAGCAATTTGATTAGGGTTTAAGAGTTTTAGATTTGGGTGATTGACGACCATACGGTTTTCAGTTGCTGCGGCTACACTGTTGCGAGCGTAGGCAGGTATGGTGGTGGTATCTGAGTAAATTTGTAAGGTAGTATCAACCGGTTTGATTGGTGCGTAGCCTAAGCCATTAGCCAAAGAAACAAGAATTTGTACACGGGAAATATTTTCATTTGGGCGAAATGTGGTGGCAGAATAGCCTGACATAAATCCTGTGGTGTAAGCTTTTTGAATAGCGGTAGCAGCCCAAAAGTTTGAGGCAACATCAGCGAAGGTTAGATTGCTGCGCTTAGTAGGCTTATTCATTGCTTGGCTTAGCAATGCGGCAAATTGTGCTCTTGTTACAGGATCATTGGGACGAAAATTACCATCAGGGAAACCTTTAATGATATTTCTGGAAGCTAGCTCTTGGATAAAAGTTTGCGCCCAGTAATTGCTAGGGACATCTTTGAAGGCAACTTGAGTTGTGGGAGTAGTGGGGGTGGATGGTGATGTAATTGGGGAGGTTGGCTGAACTAGATTGACTGAACCTTGAACGCGCTTGGGATCAACTTGGTTGCCGATCGCTACAACAGTAACTCCAGAGGCATTATTGATGTCAGTTTGTTTGTTGTTTTGAAAAATATTTTGACCAGGACTGGAGGTTGTACCAAGATCGACAGTGGGTTGGCCTTTGCGATCTTTTAGGATTACTAGTCCATTTTCTTGATTATTGGCAATGAGATTATTGCGAAATGAGGGCATAGATAGATTCGAGACAACAATGCCTCCACGGTTGTTGACAATGCGATTAGAGACTACAGAAACCTTGGAGTTTTGACCGATTGCTAGTCCAAAGCCCGTGTTATCAAAGCTGTTGGATTGGATTAGCCCTGTGCTTGTCCCAAGGGCTGAAAGTCCATTGGCCCCATTTTTAGTAAAAATGTTGTTGCTGATATTTGCAGAAGTTGCACCTGTTAGAAACACGCCGTCATGGGTAGAATTAGCAAACGTATTGTTAGTAACGGTGACGTTTTGGGCAGATTCTAGCCAAAGAGCATAACCTCTAGGATTCTTATTGGTGAGGGTGATGCCTTCAATGCGAGAACCACTTGCTGCGAGAACGGCGATATTTTGCTGGGCAAAGGTAGGGCTAACGAAGCGATTGCCACCTGAAATAATAATCTCTTGCCCTTGATTGGTAGGGTTGCCACGCAAAGTTACACCTGCGGGAATGATCAGGGGAAATTTTTCACCCGTTTCGGCTGAGTAAGTCCCAGCAGCTAGCTGAATAGTTGCACCACTTTGAATATTTCTGTTGAGTGCGGCTGTTAGCGATCGCAATGGTTGATCAGCTGAGAGTCCTGAGTTAGAGTCTGAACCATTAGGAGACACAAAGACAATGACATTGGCTTGAGCAACTTGCAGACTGGTTGGTAAAGTTGTGTTAGCTGTAGTGACATTTTGAGAGATCGCCGACTCACTTAATGTGACAATTTGAGATAATCCAAAAGTAAAAAGAAATGCAAGTCTCAGAGATGTCCGTGAAAATGACATAAATTTATCCTCTACAATTTATTTAAGTCTCAAATTTTTTAAGTCTTGGACGTGCCGATTTTGACGCGAAATTTCTCAAATAGTTTCTTGAGAAGATTTGTGCAATGGCTCCCAAAACTCCAACTAAATATACAGCCAAGTTTTAATTTTGGTTCTGCATTGATCGAGGTATTTGTGAGTTCACTTCCTGTTCCTTCCCATATCCACTATGAGCTTTTACTGCAACTGCTGGAACGTCAAACCTTACCAGCGTTACACTCTGAGATGAAGCAGCCACATATGGCAACAAAGATGAATGCTTCTAGGGAGCATCTTCAGGCAGCCATTATAAATCTACGTAAGGCTTATGCTTTGCAAAAGCAAGTTGAAGATCTGTGCGAGTATCATGGCATTCAAGTTTCCTATCGTTGGTCACTGAGTGAGTCAGAGCAAGAGATGGGAAAATCATTAAAAGAGATTTCTAGCCCGATCAAAGATTCATAGGCTTCTAAGAAGCGATTTTTATAGCGATTTTTATTTGGCAGCGAAGGCACACCATAAAAAATCGCTTCTTTATTCGGCGGACTGAGATCGTAATTGTGACGAAATTGTTACAATAGAAGAAATTTATTTATAAATATTTATGGTTCAGGCTGCATCGACTACTTTTTCTCGTGAAGATTGGCAAAAGGGATATGAGTCACTGCGAACTGAGCAGGCTTATTGGATCGATGAGATCGAGGGACAGATTCCTCTAGAGCTAGAGGGAACGTTATTTCGGAATGGGCCTGGGCAGCTTGATATTAACGGGCAGAAATATGGACACCCATTTGATGGTGATGGCATGATCTGCGCGATCGCTTTTAAGGATGGCAAGGCGCATTTCACTAACCAATTTGTGAAAACACCTGAATTTTTGGCGGAGAAAGAAGCAGGAAAAATCCTGTATCGGGGTGTATTTGGCACGCAAAAGGCTGGGGGATGGCTGAGCAATATTTTTGATTTACGCAATAAAAACGTTGCCAATACGAATGTGGTTTATCAAGGCGGCAAGCTATTGGCACTTTGGGAGGCGGCGCGTCCCTATGCTCTAAATCCTAAAAACTTGGATACTGTGGGGCAGGAAAGTTTTAACGGTAAGTTAACGGCTGGGAAAGTATTTACGGCGCATCCACGCAGAGACGATCGCACGGGAGATCTGTGGGGCTTTGGGGTGCAACCAGGACCGAAATCGAAGATTTCGATTTATCAAGTAACGCCTGACGGTGAGCTATTTACGGAATCGGAGGTGCAGGTATCAGGATTTTGTTTCTTGCATGATTTTGCCTATACTCCCAATTATCGGATTTTTATGCAAAATCCAGTTTCCTTTAAGCCTTTGCCATTTATTTTGGGTATGGCTACGGCGGGAGAATGTATTGAGCTAAAGCCAAATACAGCAAGCCAGTTTTTGATTATCGATCGCCAAGGTAATTTGCAAACTTTGAATACCGATCCTTGCTTTGTTTTTCATCATTGCAATGCCTTTGAGCGAGGTGATGAACTGATTGTGGATTCGGTTTGCTATCCTGACTACCCCAAATTAGAACCGAATACAGATTTTCGCGAAATTGATTTTGATAAGGTGATTGCGGGGCAGCTATGGCGCTTTACGATTAGCCTCAAACTTGGCACGGTCAAGCGGGATTTAATTTTAGAAAGATCCTGCGAGTTTCCTGTGGTGCATCCCCGTTATATGGGGCAGGAATATCGCTATGCCTACATTGGCGCGATCGCTAAGGAATCGGGTAACGCACCATTGCAGGCGATCGCCAAAGTCGATATGCAAACTGGCAAGCAAGAATTTCATAGTTTTGCGCCACGCGGTTTCATTAGTGAGCCAATTTTTGTGCCCCGCGATCGCGATAACAATAGTGCTGAGGACGATGGCTGGGTGCTAACTTTAATTTTTAACGCTGCACATAACCGCTCAGATTTAGTAGTACTAGATGCTCAAAATATTACTGGTAAACCGCTGGCAACCTTACATTTAAAACATCATGTGCCTTATGGCTTGCATGGTAGCTTTACTCACGAAGTTTTCTAAAAAAGCGGCTCTAAGAGCCGCTTTTTTAGCGTCAGTTTGATGAAGGCGAAAAATGGGAAAAATCGCTAAG
Organism: Pseudanabaena sp.; assembly: GCA_046081205.1. Lineage (GTDB taxonomy): Bacteria > Cyanobacteriota > Cyanobacteriia > Pseudanabaenales > Pseudanabaenaceae > Pseudanabaena. The sequence continues at coordinate 4,054 of JBJTVM010000011.1, forward strand.
CGATTTTTCCCATTTTTCGCCATTTGCGGCGTGTTTTTTAGAAAAGATCTAGAGGAAAATGTCCGTGGGTTCCACTATAGCCATCGGTGAAATCTGTATGCAAGGATATCAGTACACCACGATATTCACCTTTGTAATTGTCAACATGGTAACGACGACTACGGGGGTTGTATTTAAGATATACGCCATCAGAGATCGCAGGTAAATCTGCTTCAGGTAACTCGTAGCGAAAATGAGTCGCATAGCTTTGGAATGCTTGCAATGCTTCTTGAGTAGTATCAGCACAGATCCCAAAAATGTGATAATCAGCCTGTTTAGTTAAGTAATCTAAGGCTTCACGAATTTGCGATCGCCGTTCTAAAGTTGCCGATTCTCGATCTAAGTCGCTTAGCTCCCAGAGAATACGTTCAGCATCGGCGACGGTTAAATTATTGCTCATGGGTTTCTAAGTTAAGGAGGAGCTAAATTATATTATGAACATTAACGAAGAAATTGCTCGCTTACGCGACCTCTTGCCTGCTTCTTGGCGAATGACCACATCAATTAAGTCAAAGCCAGAACAGGCTGAACTGCTCTCAAGTTCACAAATATTTCCTTGGCAAAAAGGAACACAAATAAACATAAATTTTCGTTTATGGCGACAACTACCAGAAGCCCAAAGAGATCTATTACTCTTGCATGAAATAAGCTGGAGACAACAGACAAAATGGCTACAAGTAGGAACTTATCAGGGTGTAGCGGCAATGTCTTTGGTGGGAGGAATTGTTGAGGCAACACAGGGAGATGTTACAGGAATCGCGATCGCCATACTACTAGGGACTATCGGCATCAATCAGATTTTACGTAAGAATAAAAGCTCACAAATCCAAACACAAGCTGATGGGGAAGCCCTTGAAGTCGCCCAAAAACGTGGTTACGGTGAAGCCGAAGCAGCTAGAGCGCTACTTGAAGCTATTCCTGCGGCAGCAAAGTTAATGGGACGAAACACGCCTGAATTTACAGAATTAATCCGATGCCAAAATTTACGAGCGATCGCAGGCCTATCAAAAACTACTATTCCTGAAACAGGAATCAATGATTTCTAAATAATCCCTTCTCAACTAAGCATTAGGGCAAATCCAAGCCCCAATAAACAAAGGCGGCGCTTTGCACCGCCTTTGTTTATTTAGGTAATGAAAAATAAAATTACAGCAATTCTCATTATTAAAATCGGTTTTTTGAAAGCCCGCC
>JBJTVM010000012.1:0-6228 GCA_046081205.1 Pseudanabaena sp.
CGCAATTATTGAGCCAAGCCCAAGCCACCAAAGCCTCCGCCAAAAAACTTCGTAACCCTAGCATTCTCCACTTTGCCACCCACGGCTTCTTCCTACCCGATCCACCCAACACCAACCCCGACACCCCAAGCCGCCAAAATCCTCTCTCGCAATCGGCTCTCGTTCTCGCCAACTTCAACCAGCGCCAATCCTGCGGCGACGATCCTAACTGTAATGGCTTGCTCACCGCCCAAGATGTGACTACCATTGACCTCAGAGGAACCAAGCTCGTATTTCTCTCTGCCTGTGAGACAGGGCTAGGCAAAGTCACCAACGGCGAAGGAGTCTATGGCTTGCGTCGCGCCTTTACCCTCGCAGGAGCCGAGAGCCAAGTGATGAGCCTCTGGAAAGTTAATGACCAAGTTACGAGGGAGTTAGTCGAGAGCTATTACCAAAATCTCAAGGCAAATCAAGGGCGCAGTCAGTCCCTCAAGACAATTCAGCTAGATCTGCTCAAAAAATATGGCTATCCCTACTATTGGGCTGCCTTTATCCCCTCTGGCAATTGGTCAACCATGCCTGAAGTTTTTACCCCATAATCTTGGAACCATAATCAAAAGGGACGCGAAGCGTCCCTTTTTGATTACGTGAAGGCAAGTAGTCCAAAGTATAGAACCCACATTCTGCTCGTAATGAAAAGAGAGAAAAATTACGAAATCGAAATTGACAAGATTTCGATCTACGTTTGTCACGCAATTATTTTGGGAATGCTCTATGGTGTCAGGCAGTTAGGAGGAATGCAACAATTAGAGATAATCGCGTAATTAGTCACAGATAGGGGTTATGGCAATATCGAACTCACGGTTTATTAGATCAAATCAACTGCTCCTAATGCTTTGAGTGTGGATTTTTGAGCATCAGTTAATCCTTTGATCCCAGTAATATTCATGTCTTCATAAGGTTTAGGGATTTTCAATGATTGGAGACTTTTGCCAGATTGCAAATCCCAAAGTCTATTCACTCCATCCTCACTTCCATTAGCTAAAATCTGTCCATCAGCACTGAAAATCACATCTCCCATATAGCCAATATCAAATTTTTCTTCTAAATTGTTGAGGTATTGATGAGTCTGCAAACACCAGAGCTTTACCTCGGCGGCATATCCTCCAAAAGCGAGGATTGATAATTTGGGATTTAAGGCTATTGTCCAGACTGGGAATTGGGTTGGGAGAGTTCTTATACAAGAGCCAGTTGTGAGATTCCAGAACTTAAGCGAGTGATCCATACTGCCGCTAATTAAGATGTCATCTTGGCTAAATGCTAAACTTTCGATGCGATCGCGATGCTCTTCAAAAGTCATTAAACATTCCTGCGATCGCAGATCCCAAATTTTAATCATCCCATCCCAACTGCCACTAGCAAGGATTTCGTCATTGGGATGGATTGCTAAAGCTTGGACAGGGCTATGATGACCATGCAGAGTATTTAAGCATTTTGAGGTTGGAAGATGCCAAAGTTTGATAGTTTGGTCACCACTTCCAGAAGCTAAGATTTCACCATTGGCGATAAAAGAGACAAATCTTACCCAAGCGGAATGACCTTGGAGGATTTGTGAGCAGGTTCCATTTTTGCTATTAAAGATCTTGATGGTATGGTCATAGTTCCCACAGGCAAAGGTTTGCTGGTCAGGGCTAAAGGCAACTTGCATCACTCCCGATGTGCCAAGATCAAAATTTCTCAAACATTTTGTATTCTGAACGTCCCAAACTCTTACGCTCTGCTCTTCATAGCTAAAGGAAAAGAGCAGATTGTTGTCAGGACTAAAGGTAACGGGTTTAGTAGCTTTATGATAACCCTGAATCGTTCTGATACATTGACCCGTATCTACATCCCACAACTTCACAATCCGATCATCACTACCACTAACTAAAGTTTTCGCATCGGGACTAAAGGTCACTGACCAAATACGATTTTTGTGACCATATAAGGTTCTAATTACTTCGCCTGTATTTACTGACCAAAGCTTCACAGTTTCATCATCACCTGCGCTCACCAGCATTTGACCATCGGCACTAAAAGCAATCGACCAAATCTGTTTTTGATGTCCTGCGATCGCTTTCACGATTTTGCCAGTATGCATATCCCAAATCTTGACAAGGCAATCTTCTCCAGCGCTGGCAAGCTGTCCATCGGTGCGATCGCTTTGTGGCGCAAAGGCGACGGAGTACACAGCATTAGTATCGACGATTGTGCGAACACATTCTCCAGTTGTTACGCTCCATAGTTTGATGGTGTGATCCAAGCTGCAACTTGCAACCATTTGACCGTCAGGACTAAAGGCAACCGATCGCACGATCTGCTCATGTCCCTCTAGGGTCATCATGCATTTACCCGTTGCGACTTCGGTGAGTTTGACGGTGCGATCGCCACCACCACTGGCTATCAGTAGATCGTCAGGGCTAAAGGCAATACTAGCTACCCCAAGCGCATGGGCTTCGATGGAAAGTAAACATGCACCTGTATTCACGTTCCACAGCTTCACCGTGCGATCGATGCTACCACTTGCCATCATTTGCCCATCTTTACTAAAGGCTAGAGAAAATATAAACTCGCTATGAGCAGGGGTTTTAAGCAGTTGGCTACCATCCGCAACTCGCCAAAGATAAATCCAACCCCTTACATCGCTAGTTGCTAAAATCTTGCCATCGGGACTAAATGCTGTGGCTATGACACTACTAAAAGTCACTCTCAAGGCTGATCTAGACAGATCGGAGTTAGTAAAGTTAACTTGAGGAAGTTCCACTTCTCTGAGATCAGCCTGCCAAATGGATAAATTAGAGAAGTCATAACCAGTTAGATCAATATTCAGACAACAGAGCAGGTTAATAAGATTGCCACCTGCATATCCTTGTTTTGGTATAGTTTCCGCCTTCAGTCGAGTTAGGGTCGCAGCGATCGCTTGATAACCTAACTTGTCGGCGATGGGCTGAAGGATAAATCGAATTTGAGCATCACGAATATAGTCTTTTGCTGTGGCTTCGATGAGGGCATGACTATGGAGTAAATTTATCTTCTGTGCGGTGCAGTTAATTTCCTGACAGATTTTGTCAATGAATTGATAATTGACATATTCCATCACCACAGGCTGGAGCGTAAACCCATTAGTCATAACTTCTATGAGCGATCGCTTTTTCAATAATTCCAAAGTCACAATCAGTTTTTGCTTTGATTCTATTGACAGTAGATTCTCTTTTAGGGCAATTGCTGATATTGGCTCACGGGCGATCGCTAGCCAGTACATTACTTCTTGTTCAGATTCCGATAGTCTCAGAAACTGACGTTGGAGCAGATCTTGAATATCTCCAAAGGTCAGACCGCCCTCTCGCATTAAGGCAAGCATTTGTGAGACATCGCCACTTAGTAAATCGCGAATCCCTGCGGCGACAATTTTTAGAGCTAGGGGATTTCCCGCATAGTGAGTAATGATTTCCTGCCATTCGGCATCGTTTGCACCCATAGATTCTCTCGCCAATATCTGCAAGCCATCCTGTTGTGATAAGCCCGATAAAGGCAGCGATCGCACTGATCCTCCCATCAATCGCGATAATTCTGGTGGTGCTTCGCGACTGGTAACCACTAGACAGCTTTGATGATTGCGTTCCCCAATGTATCTAATCAAATCACCATAGCCTTCATAACCAGAGCGATAGCCAGAGAGATAGCCAGAGCGATCGCTTAAAATCGATTCCCAGTTATCAATTACCAGCAAACATCGCCGCGCATCTAGATAGCGCATCAGCAGGTCAAGCTGTGCGGGTAAATTATCTGGTAGTTCGAGTGGTAGAGGGTGCGAGAGAAATTGCAAAATATCGGTGAGGATGCTGGCAAAAGATGGAGCGTTACATAGCGATCGCCAGATCGTAAATTCAAATTCTTCTTTTAGTTGATGGGCGAGTTGTGATGCTAGGGAAGTTTTGCCCATGCCGCCCATGCCCAAAATGGTGACAATTTGGTAGCGATCGCTGATTATCCATTGCTCTAACTGTTGTAGCTCGGCAGTACGCCCTAAGAAATTAATAACTTGTTGAGATTCCTTTAAATCGACTTGAGGAGTCCTTGCGATCGCCTCTTGCCAATCTATACCCAAAAACTGACAAAGCTGGATGAAGGTATCTTGGCGAATGTCATCCCCTTGAAAGAAACGTTTGGCGACACCAATCGATCCCGCTTTTTCTAATACTTGGCTAGCAGTCTGAGACAGCCCAAGCTGACGTAATTTGTCCTTGAGTATTTGCTGTCCTCGTTTAGATGCTTTTGCCATGTTGTTTTGCCATAGTTCTAAAGGGCTAGCACTCTTTGCTAGCCCTATTTTACAGATTGAGGTAATTGCGATCGCAAAATACCGATCCCATTAGCGATCCTTTTACCGATCCTAAAAGTGAGTCTTTCCTACAAGTTAGCTCAGTCATTCTATTAAATAAGCGTTATTTATAGCTAATCGGAGTTAGACATGAACAAGAATTTTTGGCTCAAGGGTTTTCAAGTTAAGGCAATCATCATCTCGCTATCGTTAGCCTTACCAGTCGTTGTCATGGCACAAACCTACAGCGATCGCCGAGTCAATTCTTATACTTCTCAAGTACCTACATATTCTTACTCAATCGCTGACTTAGCCAACGCAATGCGTTGGCATTGGTGACTAATGCACAAGTTCCCATTTATAGCTATAGTCATTTGTTATTCACTTGTAAATTGAAAAGTATATCGGTGGTGATCAAGATAACAGGTTCTTTAAGGCAAGGATGGGCGGCGCTCCGCGCCGCCCATCCTTATCCCTAGATAACTACCCTACAACCCATTACCGATCGCAAAAAATGCTGACCAGTAATAGGGATGCTTGTAATCCTTTGATTTGATCATTGACACTTGAGCGCGGCGTAATGCCTCTGTCACAGTGACATCACCTTTTTGAAGTTCACCATAAAACGCAGTCATCAGTGCCTGCGTACCAGCATCATCGACTTTCCAGAGGGAAGCGATCGCCACCCTTGCTCCTGCGGACTGCATTTGATAACCTAATCCTAAAATCTCGATGCCAGTGCCTAATTTTTTGCCAATACCCGATTGACAGGCACTGAGGATCACAAGGTCTACATCTTTTAGTGACCAATCTTGAATCTCTTTGATCGTCGCTTTTTCACCATTACCAAAGAGAATAAATGAGTCTTCAGGAGTTCCCACTGATAGCTGCCCGTGGGTTGCGAGATGTAAAATCGTATGGGAATTAGCTCTAGCTTCTGTGACTTGTTTGCTAAATGCGGTCTCTGTGAGAGTAGTAGTATTGGGAAAAAGACTGGCAATTTTTTGGACTTCGGTGATAGTGGCGGGTAATCCGTCGAATCCTGCACGGCCTTTGTCCCCTCTTTTGCCGCCAAATGCTCCTGCAAAGATGCGTGGTTTGCTGAGGGGTTTTGGAGTAAAGGAAGTGAGGGATTCGGCGGTGATGTTGTTGATTCGATATTTCTCGGCTAGCCATTGTTTGCCATCATGGAGAGCTGATAGGGGAATATAGCGCAGTTGTCCATCGGGAGCGTAGATGATGGTATCGATTTTTAGTTCTTTTAGTTCGGCTTCAAAGGGTTGAATCAGCAATTTATAGAGATTTTGGGCAGGTTCCATGATATCCTCTGAGCCTGCATCACGTAGCCCATTCAGGAAGTCAATTATGTCTTGGTTGAGTTGTTCGCGGTTGATGTTGACAGTGCGTCGCAGGGGTGGAGTTTTGGCATTGATGATGATCAGTTCGAGGCGATCGTCCAGAATCAGGGGATAGAGGAGGACAGCATTGGGGATTTGAGAGAGAACATCTTTTTGCAGTTTGCGATATTTAGCTAAGTCAACGTTTTGATTGTCTTCAACACGGCGCAGTTCGGTGATCAGTTTTTTGATTTGGGGGCTATTGAGGAAGGCGTTAAATTGTTTGTTTTGATCGCGTTCGGTTTGGACAAGTTGGGCAAGGCGTTGTTCTTCTGCTTGATTTAGTTTGCCTTCGCGGTCTTTTTGTTGCAGTTGGTTGAGTTCACTAGCGAGGGCAATAATATTTTGTTCAGGACGTTGGAGATCGACTCCTTGGGAGGTTTGGCTATTGCCGCGCACGGTTTTGAGGTAGTCGCTGAGTTCTTGAACTTTGAGTAAATCGAGAACTTGTTGGGCTTCGAGGATGCGGTCTTGTTTGAGCAAGAGATCGGC
>JBJTVM010000013.1:0-3297 GCA_046081205.1 Pseudanabaena sp.
CAAAGCATAGGCTCGACTGAACCAGCCCTGTACATAGTTAGGTCTGATGGCTAAAGCCTTTTCGCAATACTCAAGGGCTTCTTCATATTTGCCAAGAACACTGTAGACTAAGCATTTTCCTCCGTAGGAATAGTAGTAGTCAGGTTTATGTTTAAGGGCAAGATTATAACTATCAATCGCTTCTTCATAGCGACCTAACATACTCAAAGAAGTGCCAAGATTGTGCCATGCTGCATAAAAATCTTCTTTGTAGGCGATCGCCTGGCGGTAATTCTTCACAGCCTCTTCATGATGACTAGATAGATCTAACGCAACTGCACGGTTATACCAAGCCAAGTGATTATCGGCTCGAATTTGTAACGCGATATCGCAATTGGCGATCGCCTCTTGACAACGATTACCTGCGACTAATAATCCACCTTGCTCTAGTAATAGCTCAATACGACGTTCAGAGATTAAGGGCTGAGCCGCAATTAGCTTTTGTAGATCCTGATATTTGCGATCACGTTCTTCCTCACTAATTTGAGCATAGGCTTCATAGCGATCGTCACTGACCCAGCGAAAAGCCTCCTGCCGCATCAACTCCATGTCAGTGGGAAATTCAAACACCTCAACGGCATCATCAAAAAATTCAGGATAGCTATCAATAAAAAACTTCAGCGCAAATAAAGGCAGTAAAAATACAAAGCAAATCGGGAAAGTCTCTTTGAGCTTAGATTGCAATAGGATTAGATGGGCAAGGGGACGAGGAAGATGGGCTAGTTTTTCACCCAATGCCTGATCATCTAAATCATCAACTTTATTTTCTAAGAACTCTTCGATCCCTGTGATAAACAATAAATTTGCTTTGTGTAAATCTGGCTCATCCACAAACATTTCATAAAAATCAGAGATCGGGCGATCGAGTCTTAACACGCGAATTGATTGATTCTCAGCATCTACCCGTATTCTTTTAATTATCTGTTCCCCCTCCGCAGGCGAACAACGCACAAACAGCATCCCAAAATCTTGCTTGTTTTTGAGTAAACCCAATAGAGTTTGATATTCCGTCTCTGGATTTTTTAGAGCGTCTTTATCCCAAGTGTTTCCAGTGTATTGCATGGTTCTCCCATTTGACCGAATACTCAAATTAATCATATCAAAAAAGATTAGAGGTGGCGCTAAGCAAAACCGCACAAGAGCTTTGATACGGTTGGCGATAGGGCTATTAACAAACCTTTTTTGAAAGCGGCGCTTTGCACCACCTTCAAAAAATATCTTATAGCAATGAAAGCTTTGCTTAAGGCATAGAACCCAAATAAAGGTGGCGCTTCGCGCCGCCTTTATTTGGGTTTTGAATTGCTATAGCTCAGGTTTGAGGGCAAAGCGTTGTATCCCCAAAACACTAAATGACGCAGCCATCCTGTGTCTCTGACATCAAAGAGGTTTGCGGCGCAAGCCTCTTTGATGTCTTGATTTTGTATGATTGGCAGCAGCTATAAAACACTTACTGGAAAAAACTTATACCAAAGCACAAAATGGCATAGCCATTTTGTGCTTTCAAAGCTCTTACAGGGTTTGGTTGTTAATTTCATGAATTAGGAAACTAAAGGATAATTGCAGCGCAAAGCGCCGCAGTTATCCTTTAGTTTTGGGACTGCTATAACATAGAGATCTAGCTCAGGTTCTACCTGCGTTGATCTATTGAATAATCCAAACTTAGAAAAAGTCCATGAACGATCGCTTAATTCGCGCCCTTACCGCCGACGGCCGAGTCCGTGTCATTGGCGTGAATATTACCCAATCCCTTACTGAAGCTTGTCATCGTCATCATTTATCAGCGGTTGCGACAGCCTCACTCGGTCGAGCTATGGCGGCAAGCTTACTACTTGCTTCAAATATGAAGCGACCTCAAGCCCGAGTAAATGTCAGAGTAGCTGGGGATGGCGGACTAGGCTTAGTCTACGCTGATGCTGGATTTGATGGGACAGTACGTGGGTTTGTTACCAATCCTCAATTTACATTGCCTCCTCTTGCCGATGGTCAACAAGATGTCAGTCAAGGCATTGGGCAAACAGGTCTTTTTAAGGTTATGCGTGATGTTGGCTATGGCGAACCCTATAGCAGCACCGTGGAGTTAATTGCGGGTGATATCGCCAATGATGTTGCTTGGTACTTAGCTTCTTCTGAGCAAACTTATTCCAAGCTCATGCTCACCGAAATAATTGATCAGGATAATCATAGCGAGGCTCCCGTTAAGGTAGCAGCAGGGATTTTGCTGCAAATCATGCCCATGGCGACATTGCGGGCGGCAAGGACTTCTAATCTCTCTCAGGAAGATTTATTAGCTCAACTAGAAGCAAAAAGTGATTTGCAAAATTTTAGAAACTTGCTGCTTCAAGGCAAAGCGATCGAAGAGGTGATGACGGAAATCTTTGCCGATATGCATCTAGATATTTTGCCAATGACTAAAGATGTCAAATTTCATTGCCCTTGCTCCCTCGAACGCATGTTAGCGGCGATGAAGATGTTTGGCGAAGAAGATTTGCGAGAGATGATTGCTGATGACAAAGGTGCTGAGGCAACTTGTCATTTCTGCGGTGAGGTCTATCACGCTACTACTGAGCAGTTAAATGATTTACTTGCAGACTTACAGATGGCAAAGGTCTAGCTAACAAAACGTCAATTCGGTATAGCCATTTGTGCCGCGCTTCGCGCGGCACAAATGGCATTAACAAAAAGTCTCGCTATGCGAGACTTTTTGTTAGTTAGGCTTTATGGTAACTTCACTTCTAGACGCTTCTCGATAAATTTGCATAATTCCTAAAAACTATGACAGTTAACACACAAATTGGCATTATTGGTGGCAGTGGACTCTACAAAATGTCTGCCCTGACTGATATTCAAGAAATTAATATCGATACTCCTTTCGGTAAAACATCAGATGCATTTATCTATGGCAAATTATCAGGGACACCAGTAGTATTTCTTGCCAGACATGGGCGATCGCACCATTTACTCCCCACTGAAGTGCCCTATCGCGCCAATATCTATGCACTCAAAAGTCTTGGTGTAGAGTACATCATTTCCGCCTCAGCCGTTGGCTCGTTGCAGGAATATGCGCGTCCCCTTGATATCGTGCTACCAGATCAATTTATTGATCGCACCACTAGCCGCACTTCCACATTTTTTGGTGAAGGGATTGTTGCCCATGTTGCTTTTGGCGAACCAATTTGCAAATCACTATTATCTGTGGTCTCCTCTGCGGCGGATGCGATCGATTTAGGGAACAGCAAAGTCCATAAAGGTGGAATTTAT
>JBJTVM010000014.1:0-9962 GCA_046081205.1 Pseudanabaena sp.
CCAAATAAATAAAGGTGGCGCTTTGCGCCACCTTTATTTATTTGGTTTTTATGTCTTAAGATAACGTGGGTTCCATATAGCCATTTGCACCGCGCTTTGCGCGGTGCAAATGGCGCAAAATGGTAAAAAGCGCTCTGCGCTTTTTACCATTTTGCGCGTTCAGCGAATTGATATTAATAAAATAATAATTTTCGCGAAATAGTTGCTATGACAATAGTGGCACATACAACTAAAAACTGACCTGATAAAACTTGGACAGAATATTGCCAAAATGAAGTTTGGATGGCACTAAAGTTAGGTATCTGGATTGCAATTAGATAGACGATGCCGACAAAATGAATTGCCAACAATCCGCCAAAACAACTGATTGCCATTTGCCCTAAACTTGGTGGTCTCAGAAAGGCGAGAAATCCACAAAGCCATCCGCCTGCCACAAACCCCAACAGATATCCAAAAGCAGGAGACTTTAGGTAACTCAAGCCACCACCTTGATAAAATACGCCAAATCCGCTTAAGCCCAGAGTAATATAAGTAATTTGCGACAATAGTGCAGCGTAGCGCCCACCGAGACAACCTGTAAGTAGCACTGCACCAATTTGCATAGTGACGCTGATTGATTCGATCGCAACATTATTTCCCTGCCCAGAGAGGGATGGCAAGAGCATGGAGGGTTGAATGAACGTGCTAGCTATTGTTAGCAGCAGCCCAGATAAAGCCCACATTAGCTGTAACGGTTTTGGCACAAGCGTCTCAGTCAGAAAATAGATGCAATATAGAATCGTACATGAATTTTGGTCAAGAATTATGGGGGTAATGCATAACATAGCCTCGATAATTATTGACCGAAGGCAACGATCGCATTTTGCCCGCCAAAGCCAAAACTGAAGTTAAGTGCATATTGGAGATCGAGAGATCGCTCAGTTTGTTGAATAATTCGCAAATCAAAGGCAGGAGTTTGCACTCCTACGCAGGGCGGTAAAAGATAATCGCGTAAAGCTAACAGACAAAATGCAGCTTCGATCATGCCTGTTGCGCCAAGAGTATGACCTGTAGCTCCTTTGGTGGCACTAACGGCAATATTTGGCAAAAATTGTTGAATTAATCCCGCTTCACGGGCATCATTTAGTTGAGTAGCCGTACCGTGCACATTAATGTAGCCAACCTGATCCGCCGTAATTTGTGATCGCCGCAGACAATCTTTGAGAGCGATCGCTGCCATACGGTTATCTGGATTAGGACTAGTGGCATGATAAGCATCATTAGTAATTCCCCAGCCTAAAATTTTGCCATAAATATTTGCGCCGCGTTGTTTAGCTGACTCTAATGATTCCAACACTAAAACGGCTGCTCCTTCTCCTAAGGCAAACCCTTCGCGTTCTTGACTAAATGGATATACGCCAGATTTAGCTAATACATTAATTTTTTGAAATCCTGCGATTGTCAGTGGTGTAATGGCTGCATCAGTTGCACCTGCGATCGCTAGCTCACATTGCCCAGAGCGGATTAATTCACAAGCTTGTGCGATCGCCCAGTTGGCAGTGGCACAGGCTGCCATCGGTGCAAGTACAGGGGCTTGAGTTTGTAATAAATTCGCAACTTTAGCAGATAAATTTGCTGGCTGGCTTTGCCACCATTGGTTCTCAATTAGAAGTTTTTCAGGGCTATCTAACAGTAATTCTAATTCTCTTTGATTGCTACGACTGGAACCAATGACAACTCCGCAGTTAGATAATGGAGTTTCTAGATTTGCATCAGCGATTGCTTCTAATGTCGCTTTTTCTAATAAATATTGCGATCGTGACGAATGGGTATCACTTAAGGAATTAATCCTAGCAACGGGAAGTTGTAACTGATGGTCAAACTTAATCCCTGATTTTCCTTCTAATAGTTGTTGCCAAGTATGTTCGCGATCATCGGCGATCGCTGTCATCATGCCAATACCTGTCACAACAACCGTCTTGCTACCAGCTTCTCTATCCCAAGATTTCATCGACAGTAATACTTACATCAGGAAAAGCAAGAATAGATAAATTTTGTCCGTGATAGAATTTGAGGATTTCCTGATAGCCTTCAGCAGTAGGATTTCGATAAACTTCTATACAAGCACTATTAATATCAACTAACCAAACTTCCGTAATCCCATCTTCAGCATAGAGAGGAATTTTTAACTCGCGATCGCTATCGATGGTACTATCAGCAACTTCAATTAATAGAAATACATCGGCAGGTTGTGGTAGCCCAGATTCATAGAAATCAGATTTACGCTTTAACAACACTATATCTGGTTCAGGCTTAGAAGTGTTATCTAAATCTAAAGGGTTCTGTACACTAAGTAAAATGCGATCGCCTAATTTTCTTGTAAGAACATCCGACAATCGAATTACACAAGCTGCATGTCTTCGACCAATGGGTGACATTTTAATTATTTCTCCTCTAATTAGTTCTACGCGCTCACTGTCAGATAACACTCCAGACTCAGCCATCTGATCATATTCTTTCACGGTAAAGAGGCGCTTAAGTACTGATGTCGTTGGCATATATTTACCTCTGTAGAACTGCTTTTATTCTAACCTTGAAATGTTTTAACGCCAGTTCGACGAAAGCGAAAAGTGGTAAAAATTGCTAAGCAATTCTTACCACTTTTCACCATTTGCGGTGTGCGAAGCACGCCGCAAATGGTGATATCGAACTCACGTTGTTGTACAGTACTTTGCGCTTAAGATCAAACCCAGATAATTTTGGGAAGTGTTGCTTTGCAGCACTTCCCAAAATTATTTCTATGGTAACCAGCGTGGGAATGTGCCGAACATTGGTAATACTTCAGATTTTGGAGGATTTGAACCTTGCGTATTATTGATCGGCAACATAATTAATTGGGTTGGTGCTTGGGGAGTTTGAGAATTTCTAGAAGCTTGTGCAGAGTCTTCTAAAATAGGTGGAGCATTAGAAGAAGGCTGATTACTACTAGGAATTGCTGAATTTAAAAGAATTGATTGACCATCAGGAGCAATATTGAACTGAATTTCCCTTTGTGGCGGTAACTCTAAAAGTCTTCGTAATTGAGTAGATTCTAAATCGATCGCGGCAAGATAGGGCTTTTCACGAAAAATATTCTTTGCTGTGTCCTGTTCTACATCAGTTAATAAGCAATAAAGAGTCTTCTCCTGTGGATCAAACTGAGCGCTAAGAATAGAACCATTAATTTTTGTCAGTTCTTTCTGTAATCCCTGATTATTTACCAAGTAGAGCGATCGCGTATAGTCTTTATTAAATTTAATCATGGCAGCCTTTGTGCCGCTTCGACCGAAATTTAAAACCGTGCCAAATCTTGGTAGAAAGTCTAACGGTGGGGCTTGCGGCTCAAAGGGCAAAATTGCAACCCCTTCACCTTGAGCGATCGCTACCGATGCGCTGTCGGGCGTAAACATAAAATCCCCCCCTGGTTGGTTATCAAGGGATCTGGCTGGTTCATTTTCTTTAATGAGCCACAGTCCATAGCGCCCGACTTGCTGGCGGCTGAGACGCTGCACCAAGATATTTTTGCCATCGGGAGAGAGATCAAATTTAAAGTTTTGATAGTCATCACTACCAAGTATAGGTTTTATATCTGGTGGATTAGATGTAAGCCGATCTTCACGATCAAGCCCTGTCGTTACCGTATAAATTTTTTGGTCAAGAAGGCTTTGCCCCACACTTTCGATCGCCCCAAATAAAATCTTTTGGCGATCAGGATAAATCCGAAAATCTAAAACCGTTAGATTAGAAGGTGTTAAAACGCGCTTTTCCTTTTGTAGCACGTTGTAAATTACAAGGCGACCCCGCTCTTCTCCTTGCGATCCGATATAAGCAAAATATGGGTTGGGTGTTGTAAAGCTTCCTGTAAAAGGCTCGATTACTTTCTTCTCGCCAGATTCGCTAGCAAAGCGATCATAGGCATTTTCTAGTTTAACTGTAAAGGATTTACCATAACTTGCTGGTGCTAGAGGCGTATAGGACATCCGCCTCGATGACCAACTGATTTTGCCTTCAAGGGGTGGATCAAATTTAAGATTTTGCTCAACACTGTCACGATCCATTGGTCGGTTAAAAGTCAAAGCAAAAGAAATATTAGTGGCATCAATTTTCTGTCCTTGCCAACTAAAGTCTCTTACATGTGGGGCTGTGCGATCGCCCACCCACAATAATATGGCGATCGCCACACTTAGCACTGCTACTAAACCGATGGCATAGCGATCGAGTGGTTGAGAAAATAATTTAAAGCGAGGGCTAAGTTGCATAGCTGAGTAATTTAGCCGAATGAAATAATTAAATATGAATCTTGGAACTTTGCGCCTGTAGCTTGTTTGCCAGCTAATTCATTGGGCAAGAAAATATTACGACGTTGATCGCCTGCTTCGATGGTGACTTCTGGCCCTAGCTGAATTAGTTTGACTTGTTTTTTATTAAATGTTGGCAAAAACAATTTGACTTGTTTGGTTACTGCATTAATTTCGATCGGTTTTGGTGCAAGACTCGCAAGGCGATCTGGAATTATTAACTCTGTCACTTGGTCGGGGATTTGGCATATTGCTAAAGGCTCAAAATCTGCATCATTAATTTGCTCTCTAGCCATCACCCCACCAACGGTCAAGCCAATTTGCTGAGCGCTACCCCATAAGTATTTTGCTGTGGCGATCGCATAGGGATCGCCAGTAGTGACTAGATAAGCCGCCACACGACTAGGATCATTCACTGCTTTTTGACCGCGAGTTAATACTGACGACATTTCTCCTGCTTGTTGCGAAATATCATCGGTACTAGAGACTTGGAGAATACTTCTTAAAATTGGTTCGACAAATGGAGAAATTGCTTGCCCGATCGCTGAACCTGTGAGTACTTGTTTAAAGCGGCGCAAATACCAACCTAAAATCTCTGGCATTCCTAGCATTCTCAATGTTTCGAGATCGCCAACACCGTCATAAATAATTACGTCATACTTACCTTCAGCGTCACGTTCGCGCAAAAAACTTAAACCCAAAGCCGCATCCATTCCTGGTAAAATTCCAAGCTCTTGACCATATACTTCTTTAAAAAAAGGAGTACGCAAGTACTGGGTTTCCAAGCCTTTCATCTTGTCCCAATATTTTTCTAGCAAAACTGTTGACTGTAAATGTACAGCCGCAAAATTTGGTGCAACTAATTGCGGATCGTTAGTTAAATCAGCACCAAGCCTCATGCCGAGGCTATCCCCTGCTTGCTGACCAACATATAAAACTTGTTTATTCTGGGCGGCAAAAGCACGCGCAACCGCGATCGCGGTCGTTGTTTTGCCAACACCACCTTTACCGAGAAATGTCAGGATTAGGCTCATTGGGCTTCTGCACTATTTTTTTTAGATGAGGACTAGGCGTAAAGTGAGGAACAATAACTTCAGGAATAGTAATGGGCTGATGCGTGCGAGGATGGACTCCTGAACGGGCACGACGATGGCGTACACCAAACTTACCAAAACCATTTAAGGTTATGGCTTGGTGATTAGATAATGCTTTGGTAACACAGGTTATTACAGCTTCGAGGCTAGCGGAAGCCATACTATAGCTTAGCCCATCAACTTCAGCCATCATGCCCCGAATGATATCTTGACGGTTAATATCTGCCATAGGGCTTATTAGTGATGCTTATTAGTAATTAGGATGCCGCGCAACACGCAACATCCTAATGCTTTTAGGCTGACTCTAACTCATCGGCAAAAAACCAAGACTTGGTGCTGTCAGAGAATTTGACGATGTAGCCCCATTTGCTACCATCCATAATTTTCTCTTCTTTGATTACGCCGACTTCGCCAATTTTGCTGGAGATTGCCTTACCGCTGCCATCTTTGAAACCACGAACACGAACTTTTTGTCCAACTTGCATAATGTTTGCTTCTCGTACCGAACTCGATAAATCTGTTGCGTTTGCTTTAAAAAGTTTACATTAGATGTTAGCTCTATAAAATAAAGAACCAATTTGTTGTGGTGTGGCTTCGCCGTAACACAACAAATATACTCACGAGGAAAGCCACGATGCCAGTGTCGATCGCCCAAATACAAAAATGGAAACAGCAAAAAAAGCCGATCGCCGCGTTGACAGCAAGTGACTATGCGATCGCCAAGCTGCTCGACAAAGCAGGTGTGGATATGATCTTGGTGGGTGATTCCCTAGCGATGGTAGCCCTTGGTCACAAAACTACATTGCCAGTTACCCTTGATGACATGATTCGTCATGCCCAAGCGGTCGGGCGCGGTGTCGATAATGCTTTACTAATTGTTGATATGCCATTTCTCAGCTATCAAGTTTCTGCAGAAGAGGCAATGCGATCGGCGGGACGTATTTTTAAAGAAACTGATGCGCGGGGCATTAAGCTTGAAGGCGGATATCCTGATATGGTTGAAACTATTCGTAAGTTAGTACAAGCAGGAATGCCAGTCATGGGACATGTGGGCTTAACCCCGCAATCGGTACATCGGATTGGGTATCGGATTCAAGGTGGAACTCCTGATACGGCCGAAGAGATTTTGCATCAATCTAAAGCTTTAGTGGAAGCTGGTATTTTTGCACTGCTATTAGAAAATATTCCTGCGGATTTAGCGACCAAAATTACAGAACTAATTCCTGTACCCACAATTGGGATTGGTGCAGGTCAAGGCTGTGATGGACAGATTTTGGTGACTCATGATGTCTTAGGTTTATCCGATTGGCAGCCTCCCTTTGCTCGTAAATATGCTGATTTGCAAAGTTCGATCACAGAAGCTGTCAAGCAGTACTGCCAAGATGTAAGGACTAAATCTTAGAAGAAGATAGGTAACATCAAATGCAAAGCGCACCTACGGGATATAAGACCCAATCGATTGATACCAGCATTGATGCTGAAATGTATCTGTTTGGTTTGTGGCGGCAAATGGACTTGCCGCAAAAAGAAAAGCTACTTTTGAGAGTCTTTAAAAAAGCTGCTATATTTACCCTGACTGGTCTCAAAAGTCTTTATCCAAATGCTTCGCCGCAAGAAATTCGTTATCAATATGTCAGAAAGCGTCTAGGAAGCGATGTAGCCGAACTATTAAAATCTACAACATTTGACCAAGAACTAATGATAGAAGATCCAATTTATTTAGCTAGAAAGGTAGCTGCTTTACTGGAATCATTAAATATTCCATATTACATTGGTGGCTCAGTTGCGAGTTCTTTGCAAGGTGAAGTTAGATTTACAGAGGATTTGGATCTGGTTGTAAGTATCCAACCAAATCAAGCTCAATCAATTCTGAATGTGTTCTCTAAAGATTTTTATATTAGCGAGATTGCTGTTGATGATGCGATGCGTGGTAGGACTTCGTCTTTCAATATAATTGATCTAGAAACCACAGAAAAAGCAGATATATTCGTAATGCGGAACGATGCATTTGCACATTCTAAGATGGAGCGAAGACAGCTATATATTCCAGTAAATCGACCTGCATCAGAAGCTATTTATCTTTGCAGCCCTGAAGATACAGTTTTGCAAAAGTTAGTTTGGTATCGGATGACGAAGAATGAGTCACAGAGACAATGGCGTGATGTTTTAGGTGTTTTGAAACTACAAGGCGATCGCCTTGATTTTGGATATTTACAAAAATGGGCTGAGGAACTTAGCCTCAGTGATCTGTTAGAAACTGCTTGTACAGAGTCAGGAATAGAACTTTTTTTCTAAAAACAAAAGGAACGCTTTGCGTTCCTTTTGTTTGGCTTACCAACTGCGACCGTTTACCGATCGCCTTAAGCCAGATCCAGAGCCAACTAGTTCTCTTGCTTCACTTTGAGGCTTGCTAATTGAGTTATTGATTGAGTTCTGCTGCTTATCATCTTGATATTTTTGCTCATCGCGTAATAACACCTCACGAACTGCTCGCACTAGCGATCGCTGGGCAAGTTTAGAAATGACATCGCGACCGAAAGTGAGGGTTTGACGCTTAGTGAGAATACGGGTTGCTAAAGGCAAGATGTCGGTGGGAGCGATCGCCTTGTCTTTCTGGAGAATTGTCCATAGTCTCGCAATATAGCCCAAACTTGATGGAGCTTCAGTTTTAGCGATTGTTTCTTTGACTTGAGGATCAATCACGATATTACCGATGGATGACTTGCGAAATCTTTCTGGTAAACGCTTGCTTGCCTCAACTTCGATGCCTTTGACGATCTCATCAATGATACGATCATGTATAAATTCACTGCGATCAGAAAATAAGAAATCAATTCCTTTATCGAGGGTTCCATTCAAGCTGTAGTCAGGATTGGTTTGAGCATTGCTGAGCAAATTCTCTAGACGATTCCAACGGAATTCACCATCACGGAAGAGTAAATCCTTGAGAGCTATTCTTAACTCTGGTGCGGAGTCATTCAGCAGACGATTGGCGACATAGGGATAGGCGACTGCTAAAACCTTGAAATTAGGATCAACACTAAAGGCAATGCCTTCTAGCGTAACAAGCGATCGAATGATCAGCGCATAATAGGCAGGAACTTGGAAGGGATAGTCATACATGATCTGCGATAACTGATCGGTCATGTCTTTAAAATCCATTTGCGTCAAGCTTTGGCCTTCAGGTGGATTAAAGACTTCCGATAATGCGGGGACGATCGCATCAAAGTTGATATCTTCAGTCAAAAAGCCTAAACGTACATAGTCTTTAGAAAGAGCGATAAAATCACGATTAACTAAATGCACGATCGCTTCGATTAGTCCAAAGCGCTGCTCTGCGGAAACTTGACTCATCATGCCAAAGTCGAGATAAGCAAGTTTGCCATCACCCATTACTAATAGGTTGCCTGGGTGGGGATCGGCGTGAAAATATCCATAGTCGAGCAATTGACGCAAAGAGCATTGCACACCAACTTCGATGATGTGACGACTATCAAAGCCAGCCTCTTTGACTTTCTGCACATTGGTTAACTTAATTCCTTCAATCCATTCCATTGTCAATACCCTTTTAGCAGTGTATTGCCAATAGATTTTGGGAACATAAATGCCTTCCAATCCACCATAGTATTTAGCGAACCTTTCGGCGTTTTGACCTTCAAAGGTGTAGTCCATTTCTTCAAAAATGCGACTAGCAAACTCATCAAGGATTGCTGCTAAGTTAGTCCGCACAAACTTGAAAGTCTTTTTTAACCATGTAGAAATACCACGCAGGATATACATATCAAGCGCGATACCTGCAGCAATGTCAGGGCGTTGGACTTTGATGGCAACGAGTTCGCCTGTTTTGAGTTTGCCTTTATAGACTTGACCTAATGAAGCAGCCGCGATCGGGTTGTCGGAGATTTCGGCATAAACTTCCGATGGATCTGCTCCTAATGCATCGCGAATAAATTGAAAGGCGATTTCGTTAGGAAATGGTGGTAGCTGATCTTGTAATTCGGCAAGTTCGTCCATGAATACAGGCGGTACTATGTCAGGACGGGTCGAGAGGGCTTGACCAATTTTGATAAAAGCTGGACCAAGACGGGTTAGCAACTTTCGCGATTCGATCGCTAATTTTTTTAATTCTGTGGCTGAGGCTTTGGCGCTAAGGCGTAGTCTCAAGATTAGCCAGATCAGTGGGACAAAAATCACTATGCATCGCCACCAGACTCGCAAAGGTTGGTTGCGGTAGTAGTTTGCGATCGCATCAATATCATAACGATCTAACTCAAAGTCTGTTTTGGGTACGGGCATAGTATTTTTGTAGACTCATCTGCATACTTAAATATATAGATTATTTTAACAATTTGTAACAAAATTCGGGATAGCTCTCTAGGCTTAAGTTTGATTTCAATGAATAGAGTAGAATAAGCCATAGATTTTTTATTTATTGCTGCTATGAGTCAAACCGATAACCTAGAAGAACGCTTTCGTGAGCTAGAGCGCGAAGTGATGGGCAATAAGCAACAAACGAGTAGCCAACCCCATGATCCAAACAAACGTGCTGAAC
>JBJTVM010000015.1:0-13930 GCA_046081205.1 Pseudanabaena sp.
GGGAGCATCTCAGTTAAGCACTGAGTATAAATGCTTATAAGTGTAGAGATGAGATAATAGAACAAAATCCCCGCGCGAAGCCAATGACACCCGAAGACCAACAAAAGTTAGAAGAATACTGCCAAGGAATTGCCGCAATACTGTATCGGAATGCAGAAGCAAAGAATGCCGAACAGTTAAAGACCTTGGAAGGGATAGAACTAGCTGTGCGAGAGCAAATGTTAGAAAATGTTAGCCCCAAAATCGGTGTTTTTTTGTCGAGACAAGTAGTGGCACAAAAGCAGGAAAAGAGAGGCATCTGAAAAGTTGTATTGGCGATCTGACCATCACCAGCAAGCAAGCAAAACAACTAAACGTAAGAGCAAGAACCCAGCTTAGTCCACACATGGAAAAATGCTGCTTGCTCACCAGTGGCAATGAGTCCTATGCACGAGCGATGAAAAACGTTAAGGAGTTGACAGGGATCGTGGTTAGCCACAGTACTCAACAGAGACTGGTACAACGATACAATTTTCCGCAAGTAGAGTTAGCTGAGACTGTAGAAGAAATGAGTTTGGACGGAGGCAAAGTAAGACTGAGAACAGCCAAAGGAAAAAAAAGTGAATGGAAAGATTACAAATCTGTTACCCTGCAAGGAAAAGCCGTAATTGCATATTTTCAGGAAAATCAAGCCTTAGTTGAGAGGGTACAGCAACAGGAATTAGCAGAGATTGTCTCTTGTCTGGGCGATGGACATGACGGTATTTGGAATTTATTCTCACAAATTGCTCCCGTAGAGCAACGCTTTGAAATTCTTGATTGGTATCATCTGGTTGAGCATTTACATGGCGTTGGTGGCTCTATGCGCCGACTAGAAAATGCTGAACAATTTCTCTGGAATGGTGATGTTGAGTCTGCTATAGCTTTATTTGAGGGTTGCAAATTTAAAAGAGCAGTGAATTTTGTGGACTATTTACGCAACCATTGTCTGCGGATTCCTGAATATAGTTACTTCCATAAGTTAGGTCTGACTATTGGCTCTGGTTCAGTCGAATCTTCGATTAAGCAAATTGGGCGACGCATTAAGATTTCGGGTGCTCAATGGAATCGAAAAAATGTCTCTCAAGTTTTGAAGCATCGCTGTGCTTATCTCAATGATATGCTTGATTCTTGTGAGTATAATTACTCAGTGCCAAACTGAGACGCTCCCGTTGATGAGTCTGTTGACGGTGCAATCGCAAATGCTGTAGTTCTAATTGCGTGCAGCATTCATCAAAACAAGCAATCTGTTGAGCATAAAGCGATCTAAAAATAGTAGAGGCAACCAAAGCCATCACCGCAACAATTAATCCCACCGCCGTAGAAATAAGCGCTTCACTAATTCCGCCTGTAACATTGAGAGACTTAGAGCCGCCGATATCACCTAAAGTGAGCGAACCAAAGGAGGTGATCAGTCCAGTTACCGTCCCAAGTAGTCCGAGTAAAGGAGCTAAACCCACAATGATCTCAAAAACATTATTGAAACGCCTGAGCTTAGGCAATTCCGATTGTGTTCTCGCATCAAGGGCAAGAGCAAATTCATTGGGTGTAGCGTCAGGAATCGATAACGCTTCTAAATAAATGCGGGCGATCGCTAAGTCGGTATGCTGACGCAAAAAATCTTCCGCTTGCTCAGGATTTTCTTGGTAAATGTGGAGGGCTTGTCTCGCAACTCGTCGCTGTTGCTTTTTGACGCTTCTCCAAAATAGCGATCGCTCAATCGCCAGAGTAACGATCAAAAAAGAGCAAATCATCAGCGGAATAATGGTAATCCCGCCCGCTACTAAGGTATCGAGCAATTTAGACATTTCAAAAATGGTATCAACTAGTATTTTGTGAGATTTGTAAAAGCTACTGAGATATATTTGCAATAACGTATTATTTCTGCTAGTTTCTTATAATTAGTAGTTAATGTCAATAAGAGCAGAGATAATTTTAACGAAAGCCTATGGATACTAGGGTTGAATTATAATCTTGGCAAAAGTGGCTTAATTGCTAATACAAATAATTTATACTAAAACTTTCTATGACAATTACAGCCGAACGAATTGATGCTGCGTCCCTATTTCAATCTGCCTATGAGAATCGCTACACTTGGGACGCAAACTTCACAGGTTTTACAGCAACAGCGCATCTTATCCAAAATGGAATTGTGCACCAATCAGATGTCAATATTTCACCTGATCTTAAAGTTACAGTTGCTAATTCCAGCAGTAGCGAAGCTGAGAAAGTAATCTATGGTCAAATGCAAGAAATTGTCATCCACCGAATTCATCGTAGTTTTGCCGATGTCCATGGCAAGAATGAGTTTAGCTATGGTGATAATGATGCATCAGGTGTAGCTTTGATTTTAGTTGGTGGTGCATCCGCAGGCGATCGCTACAAAGTTAAAAACAATATTGTGACTATGGTACATCGTCATATTCATGGAACTGTCGTCACGATTAATGTGCTTTCTACTTTTGACACGGGTAAGGGCTATCTACCTATGGACTACGAGTCTTTCTACCCAAAGCCTAATCAACCAGACTCAGTTAGTCCTACTCAATATCATCATGATCAATACGAGGCTTTTGGAGATTACTTCATCCTGACTTCTCGAAAGGTTACCAGTGATGATCCTAATGCATCGCAAGAGTTTAAGTTGACGAATATTTCTCTTCTATAGATGTTGTCAAAGAATAGAAAGGCAGCGCAAAGCGCTGCCTTTTTTAATGTCAGTTCGATGAAAGCAGAAAATGGTAAGAATCACTAGGTGATTCTTACCATTTTCTACCATTTGCGGCTGGCGAAGCCAGCCGCAAATGGCTCTATGAACTATCGAAATTTTAGGCAGTGGCTTTGATGATTTCCTGTAGCTTGTTGCAAGCTTTGGTAATTGCATCAATACTTCCAGGGTTAACTAATCCGTAATAGTCTAAGGTGTAAACGCGATCTCTGGTGACCGCATCGAGTTTGTTCCAAAAGGGAGTTTCCTTTAATTTATTAATTGTGCCATCACCCACATCAACGAGAATGAGAACCTTAGGATTGGATTCTAAAACTTTTTCTGCCGACAGTGTGATGTAGCCACGCATGGGGCTTTGACCTTGTAGCTCAGCAGCCGCATTACTGATTTGGAACTGGGTTAGTAAATCCCCAGCCCAACTATTTTTATTTGGCGCAAGAATAGGCTGGGAACTTACGAGGACAAGGGTTGATTTGGGACTGGTCGCCTTTGCGGAAATTAGTGATTGATAGGACTGAACTAGGGCAGTGGGATCAGCCTGTATTTCGGTGGCGATCGCTTTAGTCAATTCCTCTAATGACTGCCAACTAGTGATGCTGGAGGTCATGGTTTTAATCCCTAGCCCTTTCAGTTTTGCCAAAATTTGATCGTGAAATCCAGTTGCACCGATTACCAAATCAGGTTTGAGGGCAATGATTTTCTCTAAATTCGGCGGAGTTTGTCCTTCGCTGACTTGGGTGATTTTGGACAGTTCAGCATTCTCTCTCAACAAGCGACTACCAGGGATGCCGACTAGTTTGTTTTTGTCTAAGCGATAGATAATATCAGCAGAAAGCGAAGTTAAGGCAACCACCTTAGAAGCACCAACGGGTTTAACTTCGGCGGTTGGGGCTTGTGCGGGTGTTGTGGGAGCCGCAGACTGTGGAGGGATGGCGGGGTTGCAAGCTACGGTAAGTATAGCGATTAGGGAAATAATTATCCAATTTCTGAGCGATCGCATAAATTGAAATACTCGATAAATCATGATTATAAGCCATTGATAATTTGGATCTTGTGTAGGGTAATTTATTCAGGCACTTTCAGAATTGACAGGTAAACGCATCTCACAAACTAGTTAAGAATAATTGCGATAGTTAGGATTAGCATAATCTTCATCAGAGATGACTTGCTCTAGTTGTGAAATTAGTAAGGGAAAATCTTCAACTATTGTTTGCCAAACCACATCTAAATCAATACCAAAATAGCTATGAGCAATGCGGATTCTCATGCCGATAATTTGTTGCCAATAGATGCCCGATAGTTCAGATTGTTTTTGCTTAGATACATTAGTTGCAGCCTCACAAACAATTTCGATCAATCTGACTAGAGCCAACGATAATATGCGATCGCTGTCTAAATCCTCTCTGCTTTTGCCCTTAACAAAGGCAACTGATTCTCTAGAGGCATTGAGCATATGGTGCAATCTTGTTGCGTCATCAAGTTTTGACATACTGCACAACCGCTTCTTGTAAAACCTGTTGACGGAAATAGTGACTTAACTCTTTGGGAGTGCGGAGGTCGGCTTTGCGATTAATCAGTTCTGATAGTTCTATCTCCATTCCTGTTAAGCGGAAATACCCAGGAATATGGTCTGGCTCAAACTCCACCAAAAAATCAACATCGCTAGATTTACTGAAGTCATCTCGTAAAATAGATCCAAATATTGACAATTTGCGAATATGATGACGTTGACAAAAACTGGCGATCACTTCTTGAGGTAGGAGTATTGGTAAACTTTGAGCCATAACCTTATTAAATTAAGCTGATCTAAAACCTAAGCTGATTCAATTTTAGCGTGAGTGCAGTTGATAACGCAGCCAAAGGATTGCGAGATTCTAGTTCAAGACCTTGGAGATCGCCCGTTTCTGTTCTTCGTCATAACCCCATTTCTCAAGGAAAGTAGAATAGTCTCCAGCATTAGTCTTTGCCGAATCTTTCATCTGGGTGGCGATCGCTTGCACTTCAGGCAGATTGACCTTCTCGATTAATAGCGCCGTGCGTTTCGCCACGAGATCGGAACTTTGAGCTTGCTCCTCATTACCATTGCGGCGATGGGTGATTGCCATTGCTGTTGACATGGCGAGATTTTTGACAAGCAACTCGGCGATCGCATTGGGTTCGGCTTGCAGAGCTTGCACGATCGCAGGGCTAGGATTGTCGGCAAGTTCCCATGCACCTGTCAAGAAGCAGACAAAAAAGCCTCTGGCTCCGTTGGAAGTTTTGACAAGGTTAGTGATTTCTGCTTGCAGTTGAGCGTTATCTAAATCACTACGAGATAGCAGGGTTTCGGTATAGGCGATCGCTTCTTCAAAGGTCATTGGTTGCTGAGTGGGTTTATGTGGTTGCAATAAGCTTAGCAAATGTCCTTCAGGCGATCGCATGGCAGCAACTTTACCAAAGGAGGGTTCGCGCACGCGACCTTGTAAGGAAGCCCCAAGGGACTCTAATTTGGCAATCGTCTCTGGCAAATTTTCCACATGAAAACTAAGAATAGGCGATCCACCCACCTCAGCTTGATGCTCTGCTCCATGCATGATGATTTTTGTACCGTTAGCGTCTAGCTCTGCCATATTGGGACTGGCATTGACCACGGTTAGCCCTAACCCTTCCTGATAGAACTTCACTGCCGCAGGTACATCTTTGATCATCAACATAATATGTCGGAATTGAATCGTCATTTTGAATTGCTCCTAAAAGATGATAATGGTGTGCCATGCGTATCACGGCACATCAGCGAACTAAAACACAAAGGTCAAACCTGCTCTCAAACTGATTCCTGGTTGGGCAAATCTAGCGAGATCTGTCGGCGCAGGAGCCGTGACTAAGGTACGCACATCAGAATAGAGGAAATATTGATTATTGAATAAATTGAAGATGCCCATATTGAGAGTGAGTTGGGGAGTGATTTTGTAAAACCCTGTCAGATCAACCACAGTATAGCCTTGCGGCGTATAGGCATTAGCAGGGCGATTGCTGGCAAGGCGGGGCTGACCTGCGAAAGTGGCGATTAAATCGGCTCCCCAAAGGTCTTCGGGAGCACGATAACGCAAACCTGCCACCAATTTGATCGGATCGATCGTTTCTAATGGTTGATTGGTGGTCAAATTGTCGCCAATGGTCACGCCTAGGGCAGAAATAAGACTAAACCCATGCTTCTCAGGGCTAAAGCGATATTCACCGCTTAGCTCCAAGCCATAGGTACTCGCTCGTGCCACATTTTGCGTCTGAAACAGATTGACATTGGGAATGCCGTTGACCGTTGCTCTGCCTGCACTTGCTAAGGATTCAATGAAGTTGCTATAGCTGTTATAAAAACCTGTTAAGGCGAAGTTGAACTGGGGATAGGCGGCACGAATTCCCAACTCAAAGGTATCGCTGGTTTCGGGTCTGAGGTTCGGATTTGATAGGGTCTGATAGCGAAAAGTGGGACTAGTTAGGTTTGTAAAACCAGAGTTGATTTCACTATACAAAGGAGTGCGGAAGCCCTTGGCATAGCGTCCAACTAATGTCCATTCAGGAGCAGTTTGCCAGACAAAGCCAAGGCTGGGAGAAACAGCAGAATCGCTGAAATCTGCTGCTACTGCACTAGGAGAATTATTTAGGTAAAGTTGATCGATTTTGGTGGTGAGTTTATAAGAGTCAAAGCGCAAGCCAGCAATTAGTGAAAAAGTATCACTAAAATTAAACTCATTCTGGGCATAGATTCCCAAACGGAAAGTGTCAGAATCAGGAAAGTCTTTGACTGGGAAGCTATCTGCGCCAACAACATTGGTGCTTAAGATATTTACTCCTGCCGCGTTAAAGCGGTTTTCCACGCCATTACGAATCCTTTGATTGCTGGTGTTGGAAATATCAATACCATAGTTAAGAATGTTGGGGATCTGATCGATTTTAAATTGACTTTGAAATTGGACTTCGCCACCAAAAACGCGATCGCTAAAGGTATTTGTCAGATTTCGGAGCCGTCTTCGATCAGCGCCTGCTCCCGTTCTGACAAAGTCTTGAACTCGAAACTCATCGACAGTGGCATTTTGGTAATAAAGAAGCGCTTTGGCGGCTGTTAAGAAGCCATTGCTGTTGGGATCGCTATAATCATAGGAAATATTGAAGCGATCGCGGGATGTGTTGTAATTAATTGTTTCATCTTGTCCGCGAAAGCCAACAGGACCTAGCAAGCCAGCCACAGTGATCGGCGCAACATTGAAATCGTCGCGATTACGGAAAATTTCGGCGGCAACACCAATTTTGCTAGTGGCATCAATGCGATAAATCAATTTAGCAATCCAATTATTCCGCCTATTACTGCGGCTATCGACAAATTCATTACCAGTAGGAACCCTAGCTTCGGCTCCATCGCGGCGCGTATAGCCTAACAAGCCTTCCAGATTGCCATCACGAAAGGCGATCGCTGCCGTATTCGTAAAGCCGCGATCGACGGTTTCGTAATTGGTGGATAGACTAGTGACAACCGATTGATCGGGACGCTTTTTGAGCAAATCCTCTGGATCGATGGTGCGGAAACTGACTACGCCACCGAGAGCATCACTGCCATAGAGCGCAGAAGCTGGCCCCCGCACCACTTCCACCCGTTGCAGACTCTCAATATCCACATAGTCACGCCCAATGGAAGGTGTGCCGAATGAGAACTGAGTGGGAACGCGAATGCCGTCATTGAGAATGAGAACACGATTACCACCTAGTCCACGAATATTGATATCCTGCAATCCATAGCGGCGATTGTTGCCAACGGAAACGTTAGGCTCATAGCGGAAGACATCGCGTAAATCTTGAGCAAGATTTTGATCGAGTTTATCCGCATCAATGACGCTAACTGAGCTAGGAGTAAGCCGCACAGGACGCGCCCGCCTTGCGCCTGTGATTGTGATTTCTTCTTCTGGGTCATCGTCACGATTGAGACTGTAGAGGATACCTTGACTTTTTAAGGTCACTTCTTGCATTGGTGGTTTGTCTTTGCCCACCACATTGACGCGGATGGTGCTGCCCTCTAGCTGTGTCAGGTTGACATTACTAATTTCGGCGGTGGGGTCAGCGCTGTTAAATTCTGACTGGTCAGGAATTGCTAATACGGCATTGGGAATATCGGCAACAAGCTTATTCCCTTCAATCCGAAAGTTATTAGTGTCAATTTGCAGCGATCGCCCCTCTGCAGTTTCCAGAATAATCTCTAAGCGACTGATAGTGGGATTAATTTGTACGTTGGTGATTTTTACGGGGGTAGCTTGAGCGATTTCCGTAGCAACTGGTTTATTTTCCTTGCTTTCTGTGAGAATTGCTGAGTTACTGGGAACATTTTCAGCGATCGCCAAGTCTTCAAGAAAAACCAGCAGGGGAATGCTGAACAATAAAAACGCAGCATTCTTGAGCAGAATGTAATGAAGTTTCATATGATATTAATGTCGATTTGATATTGAAAATTCGATATTTGAGGGCAAGTTGGCGCTTGCCCTTTTTGTTTGGGGGATTGATTCCTCTAGCCTTCTTAAAAAGCTACGCGATCTGTCTACGTTTCAGGGGGTAGATCCCCCTCAATCCCCCTTATAAAGGGGGAAGAAGAAAATTCTCCCCCTTTATAAGGGGGGCTAGGGGGGATCTCTAGCAACTAAATACTAGGTAACAGTGGGATCGCGACTCTTAACCAAGGTATGCGATGGCGAGAGCAAGCAGATCTGCAATCCTACAGGTGTGATGACCGTCACTGCTTCCACATCAAAGACTTGACGCAGATTTTTGGGCGTGATCACATCATCAGAGCGCCCGATCGCCTTCATCACTCCCTGCTTTAACATCGCTAGGCGATCGCTGTAGCGCATCGCTAAATTAATGTCATGCAGTACCGTGATAATCGATAGTTGATGTTCTTGGTTGAGTGTCTTCAGCAGTTCCAATAGTTCTAATTGATGATGCAAATCCAAAAATGTAGTTGGTTCATCTAGCAACAGAACTTGAGGATTTTGGGCTAAGGTCAAAGCTAAAAAAGCCCTTTGACGCTCACCACCCGAAAGCTGCTCGACGGGGCGATCGCTTAGTGCCGTGAGCTGCGTTTGGGCGATCGCGGTTTCCACCATTTGCCGATCCTCTGCATTCAGTTCCCATTGCCACCAAGGTTGATGGGGCGTGCGTCCGAGGCTGACTAGTTGTCGCACCGTCAAACCCGATGGAATCGTCTGCTGCTGCGGCAAAATCGCTAACTGTCGGGCGACTACATTTGCTGGCTGTTGGTGAATGGCTTTACCATCGAGTAAAACCGTGCCTATTTGTGGTGTCAGAATCCGACTGCATAACTTTAGCAAAGTTGATTTGCCCGAACCATTCGCACCCACTAAACTCAACCATTCTCCTTTATGGAGAGAAAGGGACACGTTCTGTAAAATCGTCTGTTTGCCATAGCCACCAACAAGATTTTGGGCTTCTAGCAATGCGTCAGAGAGATTATATTCTTGGTAATCTTCCATTACTAACCTCTCTGACCGCGCCGATAGAGTAACCAGATGAATAATGGTGAACCCAATAACGCCGTAACTGCGCCCACAGGTAATTCCACCGTGCCGAGCCTTGATAGTAAATCCGCCAGTGTCAGTACCCATGCACCACCGATCGCTGAGCATGGCAAAATCCATCGGTAATCAGAACCGACGAGCAGTCGTACACCATGAGGTACGACTAAACCGACAAAGCCAATCAGTCCCGCCATGCTCACTGCACTTGCTGCCAGTAAGCTTGCCACTGCGCCGATCGCCAAACGTGATCGCACTAGCGAAGTTCCCAAACCTGAGGCGAGGTCATCACCAAGATTTAGCAAATTCAGGGGACGCGCTAATAGACAAGCTGCGATCAGGGAAATACCAACATAAGGACCAACATTATTCACCTCAGGCCAGCCGCGCCCATTCAGGCTACCAATCAACCAATTTAGTGCCGACTGAATCCTGCCATCATCGGCAAGCAAAAGTAGCGTAGTTTGGATTGCACCAAACATAGAACTAATCGCCACGCCTGCTAATATCAGTCGCTCAACAGATAGCCCTCCGCCCAAATAACCAAGGGTATAAACGAGAATTGCCGTAGCGATCGCGCCAATCCAAGCTCCAACAGGCACAAGGGTTTGGACTACCCCAAGGGTAATCATGGCGATCGCCACTAGTCCAGCCCCTGCGGAAATGCCCAATACAAAGGGATCAGCAAGCCCATTCCGCAACATTCCTTGTAGTAAAGCCCCCGACATTCCCAGCGCTGCACCGACGACCATCGCGGCAATGATGCGCGGTAAACGTAATTCCCAAATAATCGTTTGATTGATCGATTCGCCTTGATGCCAAAGTGCTTGCCAGAGTTCATGCCAACTCATCGGCACAGATCCTTGACATAGGGAAACTGCCATTGTTAATAGCAGTCCAATCGTCAATAAAAACAATGTGGGCAGAAAGCGATCGCGTAGCGATATCTTAGGGTAATAATTGGCTCCATTCATCAGGTAACACCTTAGCAACAATTTCAAACCCACCACGACCATTAGGGGTTAGGACAAATGCAACTCCTTGAGGTTCAGGGTAAATTCCTGTTGCAGCTTCAAAAATATCATCATGACCAACAATGACATTGTTCTTGCCCTGAGCAGGGATTGTAGTTAGAAAAGGCATAGCAGCCTTCTTCATCTGAGCAGTATCCATTTCATCATACTCAGCTTTTGGCAAAAAGTTCAGCCTTGCATCTTTTTGATATCTTCCAAAAGCCAAGTCTGCTGTCTGCCAAGCGCGACAATATTCACTAGAGTAAACCTTATCAACGGGAATCTGCAAAGATCGAAAGCCAAGTCCAATTTTTCGAGCTTGTTGCCAACCTTTTTCGCTCAACATTCGCTGACTATGGCAATAGCCCATCTTCGCCACAATTTGATCGGCATAGTCAATCTCAGTACTTGTATGACGGAAGTAGATGACATGACCACCTTGTCGCAGAGCATTAACTAGTGCTGCTCCAGAGACTTTATTCTTAAATTCGGGTTTTTCTGGTTCCTTAAACTCTTGGGTGAGCAGAGCTTGTGCGGATAGTTTCACGGGCATAAGCATAGCCACAGTACTGACCATCAAAAAACTGCCCAAAATGGAAACTAGTTGCTCATTTTTCGTAATACATTTCATAACTGTAAAGTTCAAATACAAAAAGTTCAAATACAAATCAATGGTTGTAACGACTCAAATACTTCATCACAAAAAGAAATTGTGATTATGTCGTATTTTGAGCAATTCTCCATAACACACCCGATGGATCGGTGATAACAAAATCGCGCATTTTCCATTCCTGCTGCTGCGGTGGAACAACTCGCACCTGATACTTTTCAGCAATTTTACGGTCTTGCACTTCTGCCCACCAACTATCCACATCTTCAACCAACAAATGCATCATCAGGGTTTCGGCAAGTTCCTTTGCATAAAAGTTCTGCAAAAAGAAGCCGATACCCGTGTTGCCAACGTTAAAAACAGCAAGTTCTGTATCTTCATGAAACATTTCAAACCCAAGATCCACATAAAATGACTTGGAAAGCTGAAAATCTTTAGCAGGTACAAAGGCTCGCAGATTAATCGCGTTCAAATTAGACGCCGAACTCAGACCTCAACAACGCTACCCACTTTTTCAATCTCTCCTCAGTCAAATCTGATTGATTAGTATCATCAAGAGCCAGCCCGACAAATTTTCCACTGCGAACTGCTTTAGACTGATCAAATTCATATCCTTCCGTTGACCAATAGCCAACAGTCTTGCCACCACGTTCTGTAATCTTCTCTTCGAGAATACCGATCGCATCTAAGAAATTGTCAGCATAGCCAACCTGATCGCCAAACCCGAAATAAGCAACTTTCTTGCCAGAGAAATCAAGATCATCTAACTCAGGATATAA
This sequence comes from Pseudanabaena sp., assembly GCA_046081205.1. Taxonomy (GTDB): domain Bacteria; phylum Cyanobacteriota; class Cyanobacteriia; order Pseudanabaenales; family Pseudanabaenaceae; genus Pseudanabaena. Next base: position 11,703 of record JBJTVM010000015.1, read on the forward strand.
GCCTTCCCAATCCGATTGCAACTCACCAATATTCCAAGTGGGACAACCAATAACTAGGCAATCATAGCCTACCAAATCACTAGCATCAGCTTTGGCAACATCATGCAAATCAACCAGTCCAGAGCCAAACATATTTTGGATTTCTTCAGCCGCACTTTCAGTATTACCCGTCTGAGTTCCAAAAAACAAACCAATCTTAGCCATAGATATATTTTTTTCCTTGTTTAGAGTAAGCAAATGTCAAGAATTTTGTTAATTTAGATAGGGGATTCCCAAAAAGAAGGAAATATTTTCTCTGGGAACCCTTGATGCAATGTCAAATAGTGATTTTCCCAGCTAAGTAAACCTTGCAGTCGGAGTTGATTGAGTGATCGCGTCATGGTTACTCTCGTTGAGCCAATTGTATCGGCAATATCTTGATGGGTGAGCTTGATACCGATGGTGATGCCGCGATCGCAAGGTTGTCCAAACTTATCAGACAACCAAGATAGGAACTTCTTAAGCTTAAGATCAATCGTCCGACAATGAGCGATGCTTAGTAATTGCTGTGTTTGTTGGCAATGATTAATGATTGCTGTAGAAGCTTGTTCCCATAAAATTAATGGTAATACTTCCACTTCAACATCATTCAAGCATTGGATCTGGTAGGGATCGAGAGTTGACATAAGACTACCGACAATATCACCTTCTTTCCATAGTCCCAAGACAATTTGGTTACCATCTTCATCCCAAGTCATTGTCCGCACAATTCCCTTTTTGATGCACCACAATACATCATTGTGAAGTGGAATATACTCATAGCGCTTGAAGTTGTAGATCTTAGGCCCACGATTGGCAAGATGTAAAACCTTGGGTTGTGCGATCGCCACTGACAAATGATTATCAGCTAATTTAACTAATGTGGAATTCATAACCTGAACCTCTCTTTGAAAGCTCTAAAATTTATCTCTGGATTAGGGACATCAATACCCAAAAGTTGACCAGATAAGTAAATGATGCGATCGTCAGCAAACTGCCAAGAAACATTCCCATGATTTTGCTCCCATATTTTTCTTCCTTCTCAAAGGTGAGGCAAAGCCTCACCTTTGAGAAGGACATGTTTTATTCCACAGCCGTCATGTTCAAAGCACGACTCACTTTATTGAAATCAAAACCGATCGCCTTCAATGCATGATACAAATGTCCTTGCAGGAAAAAGAAAGCAAGAATGAAATGAGCATTAGCCAGCCAGCAACGAGGAGTATGCGCTCCTAAGGGCAAGTTCACAGTGTCAGCATAAAAAGGCATCACACTCAACTTCATTTGCAAAACTTCGCCGTAGAATTCCACTGGATAAGCCAGCGTATTCACCGCACAGAAATAGGAAGCAACAAAGCCCGCCAGTGCGATACCTCCCAAGGAATAGGACAAAATTGCTTCACTAGAGAAGATCAAAGCCTTCTTTGCCCAAGCCATTGGAGGCATTACAATATGCCAAATCCCGCCACCAATCAGCATCAAACCGACATAGATATGACCACCAACTAGATCCTCAAGGCTATTGACATTGGCAAAATGAGTCTGATAACCGTAAATCACCAATGGATCGAGGGTAGGAGCGGTCACAACTCGGACAGCTTGAATAGTCGAGTCGTAAAGCCCACCTAAGTACATCGCTTTGGCAAAGAGTAATAGCGCACCAGCACCCAAAAACAGCAAATGATGTCCCAAGATGATCCCCAACTTTTGTGAGTCACTCCACTCAAAGTGGAAGTTTTTAGCGAAGCCCTTTAATTCTTTGAGACTAGCTGGGGTTTTGGTAAGGTGAAACAAGGCTCCAGCCGCCAATACTGCGGAAGAAATTAAATGAATTGAGCCAATAACAAAATAGGAATAACTATCAACAATTGTGCCGCCATCACCAACACCAATCCCTAAAGAGGCAAGGTGGGGCAGCAAGATCAAGCCTTGACTGCCCATTGGCAAATCAGCTCGATACCAAGAAATTTCATACAAAGTAAAGGCTCCAGCCCAAAAAGTAATCAATGCAGCTTGAGCTACATGGGCCACGATAAAAAGCCCAGAAAGGTCTGCAAAACGGGCATTCCCAGCCCACCAATCAGATTTCACGTTAGAATTTTCAGAGATTTGCATAGCTATTTAGATCAACAGTAAGTTGTCAAAAGTTGAGGTTTCGAGACGCAACTAATAGGAATTACTTGCAATAATTTTTCTTCATTAATCCTACT
>JBJTVM010000016.1:0-12944 GCA_046081205.1 Pseudanabaena sp.
ACTAAAGCTTTCAAACTATTTGGTTGTCTAGGTTCTTAGCGCTTTTTCTTGGTCGGGTTCGCTTCGCTTTCGCTCGTCTCTCCCTTCAGCGCTTTATTAAGTTAGCAACCTTATCTACCTCTTGTCAACTACTTTCTTAAAAAAGTTCTGAGAATAATTTGCTTTGGCTTGTCTATTCCTTATGGTAGAAGGATTTTAGGCTCCAAAAAAATTTAGGATTTAGGCAATGCCGCTTCAATTGATTTAGTTACAAGGGCTTGAACTGCTTCTACACCTTCCCAACCTCTAATTTCAGTAACTTTTTTTTCTAGATTTTTATAGGAACGGAAAAATTCAGCAATTTCTTCAAGGCGATGAGGGGCGATATCGGATAAAGTTTTGACATCAGCGTAACGGGGATCTTTAGCAGGAACACAAAGAATTTTTTCGTCGCGATCGCCACCATCAATCATAATCAACATCCCAATGGGGCGTGCTGGGATAACACAACCAGGGAATGTGGGTTGATCCATGATTACCATGCCATCAAGGGGATCACCATCATCAGCAAGGGTGTTGGGGACAAAGCCATAGTCATAGGGGTATTGAACAGAGGAATAAAGGACGCGATCAAGAGCGAAGGCATTGAGGTCTTTGTCGAATTCGTATTTATTTTTACTGCCTGCGGGAATTTCAATCAGGACGTTGAGGATCCCTGCTTTAGGTTGTGGGGGAATGAGCGATAAGTCCATTAAGTACTCCTTAGATTTGTTTTTTGAGATTTTATTGTTCTATATATGACAGGTACTGGTCAAATAGCAGATCGCAAGCTGTCTAGAAAAAGTATAGCGATCGCAAGTACCGTTAAGACATAAAAAAAAAGATATGGCAACCTAGCGTTGCCATATCTTTTATGCTGATAGTAACAATTCACAAAAGCGTGACGAGACTTTCGTCGAACTGGCGTACATTTAAGGTTAATTAGTTACGCTGATATTCACATTAAGAAAAGTATGCTTTACTGTGATGCATGTGAAGTGTGAGGATATGCATGTTTTTGCAGCAAGAAGCTCGGTTCCCTATAGGTGTTTTTGATAGTGGGGTTGGGGGACTTACGGTTTTACAAGAAGTTCATCGCCAATTGCCTAATGAGTCTGTGGTCTATTTCGGTGATACAGCAAGATTGCCCTACGGGAAGCGATCGCCTGCAGAGATCATTGAGTATGTGTATGAAATTTTGCACTGGATGCAGTCTGAGCAGGTCAAGATGGCAATCATGGCTTGTAATACCAGTTCGGCTTTAGCCTTAGATATAGTGCGAAAGGATTTTGATTTGCCGATTTTGGGGTTGATTTTGCCAGGGGCGAGAGCAGCTGTCGGTAAAGGCAAGCGGATTGGGGTAATTGCCACGACTGCTACTGTCAAAAGTGAAGCTTATGTGAGGGCTATTTGTGAAAGCGATCCCCAAGCGCAAGTTTTTCAGGTAGATTGTCCTGAATTTGTACCTTTGATTGAGTCTGATCGGATCAACGATCCATACACAATGCAAGTAGCTAAGGAATATTTACGACCACTGATTGATGCAAACATTGATACCTTAGTTTTGGGCTGTACGCATTACCCTCATTTGTCAGGTGTTTTACGCCAAATTTTGCCGTCTCATGTGGCCTTAGTAAATCCTGCTTCTTATGTGGTGAGAGCTGCAAGCCAAGAGTTAGATTTGATGGGGCTAAAATGCTTGGATAATCGTAGCGATCACGCTGAAACTCGATTTTTTGTAAGCGGCGATCCAGATCGTTTTGCTCAAGTATCGCGTCGGTGGTTAGGAAAGTCTCCATCAGTGGAAAAAGTTTACCTATCTCCTGTAGAATTGCTGTCTTAAAGTTTTGATTGGCAAGCTCTAGTCAAGTGGGAGTAAATTTTTTGAACCCATACTACCGACAATCACTGTGGCTGATACTGTTAATGGCTGGAACATGTTTTGGTACCGAAGCAATTAATGCCCAAGTACCTCTTGTTTCGCCATTGATGGATAATAACCTCCAAGCACAGCTACCATCGTCAGGTCAGCAGTTACAGTTACGCAATGTCCAATTTAATGCTGATGGGTTTGTCTTACAAATCAGTGGCAGTCCTCAGATGCGGACATCACGAGTAGCTAACCCTGATCGCATTATTTTAGATTTACAAGCAACTGAAGTTTCGCCTTATATTCATAACTCCGTAGTGCCGATCAATCGCTATGGAGTGAGGCAAATTAGAGTGGCTCAGTTCCAAAAATACCCTGCGATCGCTCGGTTAGTTTTTGATCTAGATAGCACTAGTCCTGTTAGCTGGCAAAGTTCTTACGATCAGACGAGGGGTTTATTATTGCTCCGCCCTGTAGGGCTACCAGTAGCGGGAAAAAATACCAGTAGTTTGCCAACAACCAGTTCTTCTGGATCTAATAACAGCCTACCGACAACAATTAATGGCTTATCATTTAACGGCTATGGTCAACTGGTAATTGATGCTAGTCAAGCGATTACCTATCGGAGCAGCCTAGATTTAGCAAATAATACTTATAGTTTGACAATTCCTGCGACTCGTATTTCATCGCAGTTACGCCGACCAGTCCTAGGAGCAAATAGTCCCATTGAGCAAATTCGCCTCAATCAGGTGGGTGATGCAGTAGTCGTTAGTGTAAAAACGGTCGCAGGCTGGCAGATTAGCGAGATTAGCCGAACAAATCCTCAGGTGATCGCTTTACAGTTGACAAGTGTTGGACAAGTGAACGCAGGTATTCCCCCCAATACGCGATCACAGGTGCAGCCAAACTATGGCAATGTCACTTCTGGTCGCCAGTTAGTTGTGATTGACCCAGGGCATGGGGGACCAGATGTAGGCGCTACCAGAAATGGAGTCTACGAAAAAGATATTGTGCTAGCAATGAGTAAACAGCTAGGCAGGATATTGCAGCAAATGGGATACTCTGTGATGTATACACGCACTGAGGATATAGATCTCGACCTAGAGCCACGAGTACAGATGGCGGAGAATGCTAGAGCGAGTGCATTTATCAGCGTTCATGTTAACTCCCTTGATGCAAGTTCATCAGAGGTAAATGGGGTTGAAACTTATCATGCACCTAGCGCGTCTTTGGGTAAGAATCTTGCAGAATTAGTACATCAGCAGATTATTGCTAGTACAGGTGCAAATGACCGTGGTGTGAGGTCAGCTAGATTTTATGTAGTTACGAAAACTTCGATGCCTGCGATTCTGGTAGAAACTGGATTTATCACTAATCCATCAGAAGCATTAAGGTTAGTCGATAGTAACTATCAGGGACGTATGGCAGCAGCGATCGCTCAAGGCATCGATCAATTCTTGAAATCTTACCGAAGATAGATCATGTGGGGATTGCCCTAGATCAAAAATCTATCAAGAATCTAGCTGTTCAATCTTCTCAACTTTTAGATCTTTATATCCACGGGAGCACTATTTTGCGATATCGACAACTAGCAGTTGGAATTTTGATGACTGTATCTACTGGATATATCAGCCCTGTCTTAGGGGCGCTACAAGCACAGTCGATCAACAATATTTCTAACTTATCTAGTAAAGTTCAACTAAACAGCATTCGAGCAACTAACAATGGCTTAATGCTAACTGTTAATGCTAATCCTCAAATTCGGCTCCAAAGGGAAAATAATCCTGATCGCTTAATTGTCGATTTGCAAAATACGAATTTGGCACAATCCTTACACCAATCAACCTTGCCAATGAATCGACTGGGGATTAAGCAAGTTAGGGTTGCACAATTTCAGAATAACCCTGCGATCGCCAGACTAGTTTTTGATCTCGATAGCAGTGATCCTAATAGCAAAGTTGCATGGCAAGGTCAATACATCGCCGCTACTAGCACCCTACTACTAACGCCATCGAATCAAACGGCTCAAGCAATACCGATTGATCCTCCTATCAATCCTAATTTAACTCTTCCTAGGCCAATCAATTCACCCACCAGCCCTGTATCTTCTACACCTACAGAGATCCAAAGGTTGAGCTTTAGCAGTACTGGGCAACTTATAATTTCAGCCAACCAACCAGTGAGCTATCGGGCTAATTTTGATCTTGCCTCTGGCACTTATAACGTAACGGTTGCCAATGCTAGAATCTCGCCCAATTTGCAGCGCCCCAGTCTTGCAGCCAACAGTCCCATCGAAAGAATTCGGCTAACACAAGTGGGCAATTCTGTGGAGATTGGGATCAAAACGATCGCGGGCTGGCAAGTACGCGAAACTCAACGCCTCAATAATCAACAAATTCAATTACAAGTTTCATTAAATAGCGTTGTTCCGAATAACCAAACGTCTTTACCTAGTAACAATAACGTTACGCAACCTCCTCAAAATTCAGGCGATCGCCGCCGAGGAGTAATCTTAGTTGATGCAGGGCATGGCGGGCGTGACCCAGGTGCTATCGGAAACGGCATACAGGAAAAAGATGTTGTCTTACCCATCAGCATAAGCTTAGGACAAGCACTGCAAAATATGGGTTACACGGTTTATTACACTCGTACTAATGATGTGGAAATTGATTTGGAGCCGCGTGTAGCTCTTGCTGAAAGAGTTAATGCAGATGTGTTTGTAAGTATTCATGCAAACTCTCTGGCTTCTCGCAACAATAGTGTTAATGGGGTAGAAACATTTTTTGCCCGAGGCTCAACAGTTGGCAGGACGCTAGCTAGCTACGTTCAGTCACAAATCATATCAGCGACTGGTGCAACTGATCGCAATGCCAAAGCCGCAGGTTTTTATGTAATTGCCAGAACTTCAATGCCTGCGATTTTAGTTGAGACTGGGTTTGTGACGAATCCGATTGAGGCGAGAAATCTTGCCAGTCCTAACTATCAGAAGCAGATGGCTGAGGCGATCGCCAGAGGTATTGATCAGTTCATGCGTGTTCGCGGCAGATAAAAAACAGGAGAAGCACTTCGTGCTTCCCCTGTTTTTTTTAATAAGGTGCTTTAGAAAGTTCTAAAGGTGATTGAGAATGCTGTTGATGTCTAGCATCGGTAATTAACCAATCTAAGGCTGCTGCTTGCAAGTCAATAGTAGCGCCCGTTTTGTCAACACAATAACGTCCAAACACCAACTTATCGACTAGTCGCACATCTGATAAGCGCGAATACTCGAAAATCACGCTACGTTCAACCACAGCACCACTGCAAACATGACAGTTAGGTCCAATCATTGTTGGACCAATGATGGTCGCACCATCCTCTATTTGAGTCATGCCACCAATATAGACGGGACCACGGATGTCAACCTTATCCCAATTTACAGCAACATTTAAACCTGTATAAATGCCGGGTTTAACTTCATGCCCAGGAATATTAACGTTTTTAATTTTGCCTGAAAGGACATCTTGGATTGCTTGCCAATAATCAGGGACTTTACCAATATCAACCCATTGAAAATCCATAGAAATTGCATGGAAAGGCAGATTAGCTGATACCAATTTAGGAAACAAATCACTGCCAAGGTCAAACTCTACACCTGAAGGCACATAATCGAGAATTTCTGGCTCGAAGATATAGATACCTGTATTGATTGTATTGCTTAGAGCCGACTCAACACTTGGTTTTTCCTGAAACTGCTTAATACGACCATCGGAGTCTGTAACCACAACTCCGTAGCTGGACACCTGATCTTTAGGAACGGTCTTAGTAATAATCGTAGCTAGAGATTTTTTTTGACGATGCCAGTTAACGGCATAGGTGAGATCGAGATCGATCAATGCATCACCACAGAGAACAACAAAGGTATCGTCAAAAAATGGAGAGAAATCTTGGATTTTTTTTAGCCCACCAGCCGAACCAAGAGCACTACCTTGGAGTTTGCCATCAATAATAGTGCCTTCAAAGGAATAAGCCATCTGCACGCCAAATTTCTGACCATCCCGAAAATAATTTTCGATCTCTTCAGATAAGTGACTAACATTAACCATAATCTGATCAAAGCCATGCTGTCTGAGTAACTCAACCAGAAATTCCATTACAGGTTTTTGCATGATCGGAATCATGGGCTTGGGCATGATATTCGTGATCGGGCGGATTCTAGTACCTTTCCCCGCAGCCAAAATCATGGCTTTCATAAATTAAGTTCTCCTCTCACTACGATTAAATAGCACTTGCATACCTCAGTAATTTGGTTACTACGCTATGCTCAAGATAGCTAAAAGCCCGTCTTATCATACCCTGTAAGCAGTCCTAAAAAATTTAGAGAAGACCAACCGATAAACCTCTAAATTAAAATCGGCAATGCATCAGCAATACTTTGAATAAGACCATCCGATTTTTTAAACATCAATACTACGACTGTTGTATAGACTCATTGCTTTTTCTAGCCCGTCCAATAAAATGCTGGTCACTGCGGACTCAGCAAGATCAAGAATTTCGGGCAAGATTTTAGTCTCTGAAGAAGAAAACCCTCCTAAAACATGGTTAGTTACATTTTGATTAGCTTTGGAGGCGATCGCACTATCACCATCAACTTTACCACCACGCCCAATACCAAGACGAAGCCGAGGAAAATTTTGCGTGCCAAGATGGGAAATGATTGATTTCATCCCATTGTGTCCACCTGCTGAGCCTGAAGGACGCAACCGTAATTTACCAAGGGGTAGATCCATATCGTCATAGATCACCAGAATATTGGCGGGATTCCCCTTAAACCAGTCTGCACAGGCTCGTACCGACTGCCCTGAGACATTCATGTAAGTAGTTGGCTTAAGCAAACGAATCTTACCGCTATTGGCTGTTCGATTTGATAATCTACCTTCGCCAAAAAGGCCATAAAAGCGCTTTTCTTTGCCAAGAGAGATACTCCAAGATGTCGCTAGGCGATCAATCGCCATAAAACCAATATTGTGACGGGTATGCTCATATTCTGCACCAGGGTTACCCAGCCCCACAATGAAAGAAATAGATTGAGTCTCAAGCATCCGAAGCAGTTGTTACTTCCTTAGTTTCTTCTGAAGATGTAGCTACGACAGCAGCGACGGGTGTGGCAACATCAGAATTTGGTTGGGCAGTTGGTTTATCAGCTACGGAGGCAGGTTGCTCTAGGCGATCGGCTTCACGCTTAAACTCTGACTCAAATTCACGGGAGGCATCTTGAAACCCTTTAATTGCTTTGCCCATACTGCGACCAATTTCTGGCAGTTTTTTGGGGCCAAAGATCAAAAGAGCAACTAGCATGATCAGAATCATTTCAGGCAAACCAATACCAAAAATATTCATGGAGAGTAACCTTTATTTATATACAAAGAAAACTATTAATACGTTAAAGGCACGCAAAGCGTGCCTTTAATCTTTGGTGAGGATAGCTAAGACCTAGCCGCCCCAGTTGAGGTTAACACCATCAAGGATCAAGGAGGAGTTGTACAACTGGAGAATAATTACCAGAAATACAAGAAACAACGCCATGAATACAGCCATGAGAGGGGTAGTTCCCCAACCACGAGAGACCTTACCGTATTCTGCGTTCAAAGGTCTGAGGATATCGCCAAGGCGGGTACGTTGTGACATAACTTTGTCTTCTTAAAAGGATTGTTACAAAATAGTATAATTGTAATTAAGAATAACTCAAATCATTGGTTCAATTCATGGAAAACGCAACTTCGATCGCGGTGACTATCGCCGTATGTGTGATCGTTCTAACAGCTTATGCGATATATGTGGCGTTTGGCCCACCCAATAAAGAATTAGTCGATCAGTTTGAAGAACACGAAGACTAATTTAACTAAACCGTGCTCTGCGCGGTTTAGGCTAATAGCTTAGACGAATAAATGAGTAAAAACTTTCGGCTAACTCACGAGGTTTTGGATGTGTCGGCGGTCTATGAGATCGCCGACAATGCGCGTAATGGGGCAGTGGTAATGATGAGCGGCATGGTACGCAATCAGACGGGGGGAAGATTGGTTGATTATTTGGACTATCAAGCCTACGAGTCGATGGCTTTACAAGTTTTTCAGGAAATTAGCGATCGCTCCCATCAGAAATTTCCAGATATCACCGAAGTTGTCATTCATCATCGACTAGGGAAACTGAAAATTGGCGAAATTAGTGTTTTAGTTGCGGTGGGGTCTCCGCACCGTGCCGAAGCTTTTGAGGCTTGTCGTTATGCGATCGACACCTTAAAAGTTGATGCCCCAATTTGGAAAAAAGAATTTTGGCTAGATGGGGTCAGTAGTTGGGTTAATTGTCCGATATAGCGCTTCAATAGCAAGAAGTCTGTTTCCCCGCCTTCGGCGGGGAAACAGACTCTTACTTCACTAGACTGATAAAAACTACATAGCGCTTTTCTAGCAAGCTTTGTTTGGAGTTTTTAGTGCTGTTAGAAAAATCTTTTTTTGCTCGTCCTGCCTACAAAGTTGCACCAGATTTATTGGGGTGCACTTTAGTTAGAAAGATTGATCAGATTGAATATCGGGGAATTATTGTCGAAACTGAAGCCTATGACGCAACCGATCCTGCTTGTCATGGCTATCGGCGCAAAACTCAGCGCAATGCCGCTATTTTTGGCGCACCTTGTACTGCCTATGTCTATTTAATTTATGGAATGTATCACTGCGTTAATATCGTGACCGATCGCGAAGATGTTTGCAGTGCGGTATTAATTAGGGCAATCGAATGCGATCGTCTACCAAGTTGGCACAATCCCAAAGAAAAAGCACATCGAGAAGGCGCTGGGCCTGGCAAACTTTGCCGCCTATTAAAAATTGATCGACAACTTGATGGGGTAACACTGCATCCCGATTTGGATCTATGGCTAGAAGCGCGATCATCTGATTTCGCTGAGCCAATTTGCCAAACCACAAGAATCGGCATTACACAGGGAGCAGATATCCCTTGGCGTTGGTACTTAAGCGATCGCACCTCAGTATCTCGAAAAGTTAACTAAATAGCCATTTACGCCGCGCTAAGCGCGGCGCAAGTAGCGCAAAATACTAAAAATGAGAGTGTGATTTTTACCATTTTGCGTGTTCGTCGAATTGACGTTAAAAGTTAATAACTTTAGGAATAACTTTTTCATAACTTTTGGGCAAACAAATATTGATTTTAGGAAGTAGGATATCCCTATGAAATAGAGAAGCACAGTTGCACAGCCAAATACTCTCATCTAAATTAGATGATTGTTTAGATAGAAAAAATGGTTTTCAACTTAACGTATTTTCTAAAACCTATCCAGACTCAGAGTTATCCAGACATTTCAATAAAAAATTAATTAACTCAATTTAGAAATTTTAAGTGCCTCTAAAACGGGGAAAGGAGAAAACCAATGCACATTGAAGTAATGCAACCAACCGGTCATCTTAATGCTACTAGTACTAACTATTTTCGCCAACAAGCTAGTCATGTTTTAAGTCAAAAACCTGATGTATTACTTATTGACTTAAAGCATCTCAAACAGATGGATAGCTCGGGTTTAGAAGCTTTAATTTTTGCTTTGACGAGCGCAAGAGCGATTGGATGTAGGTTTGCACTCTGCTCAATCAGCGAATATGTCGATTTTTTGTTAGAAGCAACATCAATGAAAAACTTATTTGATGTATTTGAAAACCGCAGCCAGTTTGAACACTCTTTGAAGAATGTTTAAGTATTATTGGAAACAAAAGAGACATGGTGCGAGCGCCATGTCTCTTTTGTTTTTTGGATATTTGTGAACGCTAATAGTGCTAGGTAGTGAGAGTGTGCTCTGACGGGGCACACTCTCACTACCTGCAAATCTTAACAACTCATTTAACGTCAGTTCGACGAAAGCTAAAAATGGTAAGAATCGCTAAGCGATTCTTACCATTTTTAGCCATTTGCAGCTTGCGAGGCAAGCTGCAAATGGCGGTATCAAACTCACGATTCATTAGGGACATACAGGAAAAAAGGAACTAATTTTTTTGGCGCTTCACAACGCCATAGAAAATATAGAAAATTTTGTTCTTTACTAAATCGCAGAACCCTTACAGCGATCCCCTAACAATTCGCAGCAAATATTGTTAAAATTTCCCAATCCTACTGACTGGATCAATTAAGATCAAATAAATTATGGAACCCAAAGAAAACACTGCCGAATCGATCGCAGAAGATGCAACAGAGACTGTAGACACTACCAGCGCAGACCAAGTATCTCCCGAAGCCCCAGAAACGATAAAGTCAGTAACATCTGTTTCTGAAGCTGTAACAGCTACTGCTCCTACTACTCCACCCACAGATGACTCACTCAATGTAAGCTTTGATATCTTGAAACAAGTCAAGGAGCTTTGGGAAGAGTATTTTGGTGAGGGCAAAAAAGCCAATCGCACCCTAGCGATCGCCATAATTGCTGCTGTACCTATATTGATTGCCACGTCAGAACTTTTAGGCTTTTTAAATAAACTACCCTTATTGCCTAGCGTCTTTGAATTAGTGGGCTTTATTTATTCGATATGGTTTGTCTATCGATACCTATTGCTTGCCAATACTCGCCAAGAGTTAATCGATGGGTTCACAGCTTGGAAAAACAAAGTTTTTGGCTAAATAGCCAATCTAAAAAACAAGGGGCTTAGAAGCTCTTTGTCTACAGGCGTGATGTTGGTAGTGCTAAATAGGTAAGGATGAGCGGAGATAGTCCTTACCACAATAAATCCTTTCCTTTTTAGGACTACCGTGATGTTTAGAGATAGGATATTAGCAAAGTAAAGCAACATCAAAAATTGTTAAGCTGTTTAGTAAACAGTCTTGGGAAGTGAAGAGGTATATACGTCAAGCATGGGCAAAATTGTAGGTATTGACTTGGGTACGACAAACTCTGTGGTAGCCGTTATGGAAGGTGGCAAACCCATAGTGATTGCAAACTCAGAAGGTAGCCGCACCACTCCCTCCGTTGTTAGCTTTACTAAAGATGGCGAGCGTCTTGTCGGGCAAATGGCACGCCGGCAAGCAGTGCTAAATCCTGACAATACCTTTTATTCTGTCAAGCGGTTTATCGGACGCAAGCATAGTGAACTCTCGGCTGAAACGAAGCGAGTTCCCTATACTGTACGTCGTGACGATCAGGGCAATATCAAGTTACTCAGTTCTAGACTTGAGAAAGATTTTGCGCCTGAAGAAATTTCGGCAATGGTAATTCGTAAACTCGTCGATGAAGCGAGTCGGTATCTAGGTGAACCTGTGACAGGTGCAGTTATTACAGTTCCTGCCTATTTTAATGACTCCCAGAGGCAGGCGACAAAGGACGCTGGTCGAATTGCGGGGATCGAAGTTAAACGAATTTTAAATGAACCAACGGCTGCCTCGCTAGCCTATGGGTTAGATAAAAAATCCAACAAGAAAATTTTAGTGTTTGACCTTGGTGGTGGCACATTTGATGTGTCTGTATTGGAGGTAAGTGATGGTCTGTTTGAAGTCAAGGCAACAACAGGTGACACTCAATTAGGCGGAGATGATTTCGATCGCCAAATTGTGAATTATCTCGCCGAAGAATTTTTAAAATCTGACGGTGTCGATCTGCGTAAAGAGCGCCAAGCGTTACAACGTCTGACCGAAGCCGCCGAAAAAGCCAAGATTGAGCTTTCAACAGTGGGCGTAACTGAGATTAATTTGCCATTTATTACCGCAACAGTCGATGGTCCTTTACATCTAGAAACGAATTTAAAGCGATCGCAATTTGAGCGTTTAAGTGCTGATTTATTAGAGCGGTTACAAATTCCCCTTGATCGAGTGTTAAAGGATGCTCAAATTAGTCCCCGCCAGATCGATGAAGTAGTCTTAGTTGGTGGTTCAACGCGGATTCCTGCAGTACAAGAAATGGTGGAGCGGGCGATCGGGAAGCCACCTAGCCAAAGCGTAAATCCTGATGAAGTAGTGGCGATCGGTGCGGTGATCCAAGCTGCGATTTTGTCGGGTGAAATTAAGGATGTGTTGCTTTTAGATGTCACACCTTTATCTCTAGGTGTCGAAACTTCGGGCGGTGTCGTCAAACGCTTAATTCCTAGAAATACGACGATCCCTTGTCGCAAGATGGAATTATTTACCACTGCCGAAGATAATCAGACCTCTGTAGAAATCCATGTGATCCAAGGAGAGCGCGATCTCGCAGAATATAACAAGTCTTTGGGACGCTTTAAATTAAGTGGACTTGATCCCCAGCCTCGCGGCGTTGCTCAGGTAGATGTGACCTTTGATCTAAATACTGATGGGATTTTGGCAGTAACCGCCAGCGATCGCCGTACAGGTGTTGAACGCCGCGTCACAATTAAGGGTGCTTCAACCTTGGATGAGAAAGAAGTACAGCGCATGGTTACGGAGGCAGAGCAATTTGCCGATCGCGATCGCGCCAAACGAGAACGCATTGAGAAACTTAATCGTGCCGATAACTTAGCAGTGGGAGCCGAGCGTCAACTGAGGGAGTTAGCACTTAACTATGGCTATAAACTCAGTTACGAGCGCCGCAAACAAATTGAGGGATCAATTAAAAAACTGAGAGATGCGATCGCCAAGGAAGATGATGCCTTAATTGATCGCGCTCAGTCCGAGTTACAGGAAGCGCTCTATGCCCTATCGACGGAACTCTATGCTGAAGATGACGAATATTACGATGATGAGGATGACGATCTCTTCGGTGGCATCCTCGAAAGTATAGGCAGTTTTGCCAGTCGCAACAAACGGAGCAAGGACGAAGATGATCGCCGCCGCCCCAATACGCGAGTATCCTATGACGACGATGATGACTGGATGTAAATAACAAAGGCAGCGCAAAGCGCCGCCTTTGTTATTTTTTAGATGTGAGCCAATAGGTTTGCATGAGTCCTTTGCCCTTAACTTCGATCGCTCCACGCTCGACCAAATCACACTTATGTTTGAGTAGTTCATAGGTTTCAGCAGTCACTTGGATTTTTCCAACCTCACTGTGAGACTCCATCCGACTTGCCACATTCACTGTGTC
>JBJTVM010000017.1:0-3775 GCA_046081205.1 Pseudanabaena sp.
ATTTTGGAGGTGCAGCGCGAGAGGTGGGGTTTGTCAGATGAAGTTGCTATTGCGATCGAGAATGAGGTTTTAGAGCCAGATCGTAAGCGACTGAAAAATCTAGCGCGTTATCAGAAAAGTCTTGAAAGAGTAGTTAAGCAAGGCTTGCCGCTATCTAACAAGATCCTTGGACAGCTTAAAGATTTGCAAGATATCTTGGGTTTGAGAGATGAAGATATTACGCCTATTCACCAACAATTTATCACTGTTGATATAGAACCATCTCCGCAAACACCACCAGTTGCCAAATCATTCGTAGTCAAGGAAGAACCCGCAATAGTTACGCTAAAACAGCCAGATCCTATCCTTAAGTTTGAAATTGGCAATGGCATCAATCTGGAGATGGTCTATATCCCTAGCGGTAAATTTATGATGGGTTCGCCGCCTGAAGAAAATGGCTATGAAGATGAGCGTCCACAGATTAAGGATGTCAATGTTGCGGCTTTTTATATGGGTAAGTACGAGGTTACCCAAGCCCAATGGCAAGCAATTATAGGGAATAATCCTGCTAACTTCAAAGACAACTTACAAAATCCTGTGGAAAAAGTTTCTTGGGATGAAGCTCAGGATTTTTGTAAGAAGCTATCGCAGCAGACAGGACGAGAGTTTAGATTGCCTAGCGAAGCAGAATGGGAATATGCCTGTCGCGCAGGAACAACGACAGCTTACTCCTTTGGGGATAATGCTTCATTGTTAGGGGAGTATGCTTGGTATGGTGAGAATTCTGACGGAAAGACTCATCCTGTCGGACAGAAGAAACCAAATCCTTGGGGTTTGTATGATATGCACGGCAATGTCTGGGAATGGTGTCAGGACAGCTACGAAAAATATGGCGGTGAAAGTGACTTGATTCGGAAAACTGGTAAAGCGATCACAAAAGAGAATGATAATCGTTCTCGCCTGCTGCGCGGTGGTTCGTGGAACAACAGTGCTAGGAATTGTCGGTCTGCGTATCGCGACAACTTCCTTGCGCGCGATCAGTTCAGCAGCATCGGTTTTCGAGTTGTCTGCTCTCTGCGGTGAGGACTCCCTTCTCTGTTCTTTTGCCTCAGCCCTTTGCACTTCTTCTCTTTCTTAGCCCTTCTTTATCCCCCCCTCGCCGTCAGGCGATCAAATTTTTTTGAGATAAACGCTTTTCAAGGAAAAAGGAAAAAGGAAAAAAATTTTATTTGTATAGGACTTACGCAGAATTTTCTAAGACCCTCTCCCCTAGCCCCTCTCCCAAAAACTACCGTGTACACATAAGTTATCAGATAGATCGAGAGTTACTAAAGATCCCCCTCAATCCCCCTTAAAAAGGGGGAAGAAGAAAATTCTCCCCCCTTGAAAAGGGGGGCTGGGGGGATCTAAACCTTAAAACGAAAACGTAGCCAGAGAGACTTGTGTGTACACCGTAGCTCCCAAAAAGGGAGAGGGGAACAAGAAAAAACTCTTACTCCCCTTCTCCCAAAGCGGGAGAAGGGGTTGGGGGATGAGGGCAATTTAGGCTCTGCGTAAGTCCTATTGTATATCTTTTTCCTTTTTAACCTTTCCTTTTTCCTTGAGAGCGTGTTTGAGAAGTTAATGCATATAAGTTTTTCGGCTAAAGCAAAACTTCTCAAACACCCTCTGACACTCATTCCCAAATTGAGAGGATCTGAGAATTCATAAATTCCTGCGGGAATGCTATATCCCTTCCACATTTGGTGTTTGTGACAAAATAGGCGATCGCAGTTTGATTTGAGATGCGATCATGGCTAAAATAGCTAAAATAGTTATAATAGCTAACAAGATCGTTCAGAGCAGAAAAGATGAAAACATTAGGCGCATCGGAAGCTAAAAACCGCTTTGGAGAACTATTAGACCTAGCTCGTAGAGAGCCAGTACAAATAGCTAAAAAAGGACGTAGTGTCGCAATTATGATGTCAATCGAAGAATTTGAAAGATTTTTGGATTTAGAGAATCAATTTTTGGCTCTAAAAGCAGAGCAAGCCAGACAAGAAGGTTTTATCGGTATTACAGAAAGTGAGGCTTTATTATCAGAGATTTTAAATGCTTAAGATTAACCTGTCGCGACAAGCAGTCAAACGCCTAAAAAAGCTACCAGACAAACACGCCAAACAAGTCGCTACCAAAATCACCGAACTGACTTCCAATCCTTATCCCCAAGATTCTCTCAAGTTAAAAGGATATCCATATCATAGAGCAGATATTGGCGAATATCGAATAGTTTATTGTGTTGAAGAACAAACCCTAGAAATCTTACTAATTGACAAAAGGAACGATGATGAAGTCTATAAACAACTCAAAAGGATAATGTGATGTAGACGCTATGGGAACCCAAAATACACTAATGAGAGTGCGATCTCTGTTTGAATTGCGATCGTTGGTTTGTGAGATGAGGGGGCGATCGCTTTAAGCATTTAGTGTGTCTGAGGAAATAGGCGATCGCTGTTTAATTTGAGATGAGTTGCGATCGCCGTTACTGCGACTCAAAGCAAAAATGATAAGATATCAAAGTATAAACTTCAAGATACAAGCGACTTATACAGAGAAATTAGGAGTTAACTTATGCGGACAATCACCCTACAAATTGATGATAGCGTTAGCGACAAATTTCTATGGTTACTCGATCGCTTCTCTAGAGACGAAATTAAAATTTTAGACCAATCCGATTACATAAGTGACGATGAATATCTTAGAGGAATAGAAGGAATGGTTCAAAGTATCAATTTAGCCCGTACTGAACCCATTGAACAAGGCATAACTCTAGATAAGCTGGATTGGTAATGTACAAAATAATTTTCATGACACAAGCTCAAAAGGATGCAAAAAAGCTTGCTTCCAGTGGATTGAAACCCAAAGTTCTGCAACTCATCAAAATAATTGAAGAAGATCCATTACAATATCCACCAGATTATGAATTTTTAAAAGGAGACATGAAAGTGCTAATTAGTCGCCGCATCAATAAACAGCATCGGATAGTTTATGAAATATTTGAATCAGAAAAATTGATCAAAATCTATCGGATGTGGAGTCATTATGAATAGCTGATCGCAGTTTGATTTGAGGTGAGATGCGATCAGTGGTTTGTGGGGTGAAGGGGCGATCGCGTTTCTATTTTTACTTGTTAAACTGCCCAATTTTCTACTTGTAGATTTGGCACTTTACCAAAGTCTTTTTGATTGCGAGTTACGACTATTCCATTCACAGACAAAGCGATCGCCGCAATGCGTAAATCTTGAGTTCCAACTCGTAACTTTTGACGTATCAAACTCTCAAAAGATATATGAGCATTTTGGTCAAATGGCAAAACTTGAACACTTTTGAAATAGTCGAGAGTGATTTCTAATCTCGAATAAGCAGTTATCAAAGAGATAGCGGAAGTAGCTTTCTTAATTTCACTAAGTCTTCCATACATTTGTTCCTCAAGCGAAATAACCGTAACCGCTAATTTTTTTGGGATTAGCCGAACTCAGGCGATTAATGACATTCAGATCTCCTCGCTGATACAAAGATATGTGATCGGTGTCAAGAATCCATAAAGTCATAGAACCTGTTCCTTAGATTCTTCCATCTCACTTTGATGATAGTAGTTATCTAACTCAGCATCCTTTTCGCGACGATACTCAGCTATATCTTCTTGCATTCGATCAAAAGATGGATCATCCTTAAAAACCCCTGCAAAACGGAGCCAAGGATTTTCAGGTTGAGGGATTTCGATTTCTAATGAAACAACTTCAGCCCCTATAAGTTT
>JBJTVM010000018.1:0-5517 GCA_046081205.1 Pseudanabaena sp.
GGGGTAACCTGCCTTTCGCGGGTTGAGACTGAACGAAAAATGAAAGCCTAGAAGCCTTGTTCGTCAAGCATCCCAGAAGTAAGGCTTATCTCGCAGATGAGACTGCTTTGAGACTCAGGGGCTTATTTAAAGCTAGTGCGATCGCCGATCTTCTAGGGTGCTTTAATGGAACATACCGCACCTCTTTTTTTAGTCGAACTATTTTTGGCTAATCTCAAATGCTGATTCGGATCTGTAAAAACATACATCAAATGCAAGAAAGAAGTTCATATGCCCAAGTATTAGTGGTGCATATTTATCTTGAGTCCAAGCAAAAGCTAAATCTACAGCAGGAAATTCTTCAACAGTGGCTTTGACAACCAATGCACGAGCTTCAAATCTAGCTAAATTTCCTCCTAATGGTAACGACAATCTTTGATTTTCCCAGACTGCACCCAATGCTAGACCCATTTCATACGGCAAGACATTAACACTAGAGCCAGTATCTAACAGTCCTGAAACACTCAAAGATTGGCTTTGATACGTTAAAGTCAATGGTAAATATGGAAGCGTACTTAATTCTCCAAGACTAGGATCTACCTCAGTGAAAGCAAATCTTACTTTATTAGCTATGAGTCAATTCTTGTTTCTCTTTCAATGCTTGAGCTAAAATTGCAGCAGCTTCAAAAGAGTCATGTAAACCTTGTCTAGGAAGATCGTCTTGAATAGACATCGGTACAATACCAGACTCTTTCAGCAACTCGGCTACAAGAAAGTTAAGTAATAAGAGCTTATCGGAGTGAGACAATTGCCTAATCATAGGAACAAATTGAGTAGTTGTCAGCATAGATTTTAAGAAAGCTATAGACCTTGATTTCTTGCACTCAATTCCAGTATAACATCACCTTCATACTAACCCATATCCCCAAAAGCAGTGCGATCGCTGATCTTGTAGGGTGCATTAATGAAATGTAATGCGCCTTATTTTGTTTCAATTTGAGATGTCCTTTACGATACTATTAAAATCCCCAGTGAAAGCAGTCAATGACGGAATCCTTGCAGCCTCAATTTATTGCAGTCCTTACCCTCATCAAAACTGCTCAGCAAAAGGTCATTGCTACCGCCAACCAAGAACTGATCAAACTATACTGGAGCGTAGGTAAGTACATCAGCGATCGCCTAGCTACAAGCGAATGGGGACAAAAAACAATCGAGCAGCTTGCATCATTTATCCAAAGCCAAGAACCTGAACTGAAAGGATTTGAAAAGCGCAATCTTTACAGAATGCGCCAATTTTATGATACCTATCCAAATCCTGAAATTGTGTCATCACTGCTGACACAATTAAGCTGGACTCATCATTCTATCCTCATCTCACGTTGCAAGACTGAAGCCGAGCGGCTTTTCTATCTTGAACTCGCTACTACCGAACGTTACAGCACCCGTGAACTTGATCGCCAAATCAATAGTGGCATCTTCGAGCGTACCCGTCTCACCGATACCAAACTTTTACAAACGAATCACCCTAAACCACTCGCTGTAATCTTTCGAGATAGTTACGTCCTCGATTTTCTCAACCTGCCTTCCAACCACTCCGAAAACGATCTAAAAACAGCACTTGTCTCTTGCCTTAAAGGATTTATCCTAGAACTTGGTCGAGACTTCACTTTTCTTGGAGAAGAATATCGCATCCAAGTTGGCAATAGCGACTTCTTCATTGATTTGCTCTTTTACCACCGTGAACTCCAGAACCTCGTTGCATTTGAACTCAAAATTGATAAATTCCGACCTGAATACCTTGGACAACTTGAATTCTATCTCGAAGCCCTTGATCGTGACATCAAAAAACTCACGAAAACCCCAGTATCGGTGTTCTGCTCTGTCGAGACAAAGATGATGAAGTTGTGGAATATGCTCTCAGCCGATCCATCAGTCCTACGTTTTTTGCTGAATATGAAGTCAAACTTATCCCGAAAGAACTTTTGAGAAGAAAACTGAATGAGTTCTATGAATTACTTGCAAGCAAGGAATAGTAATAATTCTGAGGCTGAAATGTAAAAGTACTTTACCCCTAATTTTTACTTGATAAAGTTCATTAATGAGGCTCCGTCTGACACTGCGTTGGAGCCGACATCTCAAAAGCGATCGCTAAAAGTTAAAGTTTGACTGAGGTGGCTCAACTAGACCGTTATACTGCTCAGTTTTCGTAGAAAGCAGTCTGGAGTCTAGTCGTTAGGCAGTCAATGTACTAGTCTGATACCAGACATCTGAGCTACCATTTCAGCACGAGACGAAACTTTCAATTTGCGGTACATCCGTTTCAACGCTTGCTTGACAGTATTTTCAGTAATCCATAGAGCCGCACCAATCTCTGCACTGGTTAAGCCTTGAGCTACCAATTCGGCAATTTGAGCTTCACGCGGAGTGAGCCGATCGCAATTCAATATTGGTAATATCACAGGCTGCGATCGCAACGCCGCTAGTCGAGTCGATAAATGCAGACACAAAGCACTTAAATCCGCCAAGTTATGGGCATCAAATGCTGCATTGTTGCGATACCGAGTAAAGGCAATACCACCGACAAGCTGACCATTATGAACGATCGGTCCAATCATCACATGTCCATGATCGGCACGGGGACAAATCGTTTGCCAAACTCCAGAAGATAAGAGAACTTCCTCATGTACGGGGGCATGACGTTCCACCAAGTAGCGGAGGACTGGATTATAGTCGAGTGACAATGCTAGCCGAATGAAGCCAGGAGTGTTGGCATCAATGGATGGGAACTCATCTAGAAAACTTAGTCCCCAACGAGTTGCGGCAAAATATGCACCGACCTGAGCCATGATGCGCTGGCGCAGTTCTGGCTCAGTTTGGGCTTGAGCGATCGCTTGAAATAAAGATTGCAAAGAAGTTTCCATAATTTCTGCCCCTGCTGTTTTGGCAAAGTGTACCCGAACGAGGTCTATGCACCGCGAACTGACTGTCCTTAGTCTATAAGTATTGCAAATTAAGGAACAACCCATGAATCATTATGCTCACCCTGAAGTTTTGGTCGATCCCCAGTGGCTTGCCGATCACTTAGACGATCCAAGCCTACGAGTGATAGAAGTTGATATGAATCCAGACATCTACCAAGATAAGCATATTCCGGGGGCTATATTTTGGAATGTGCTGAGCGATCTATTTCAACCAAATCTTCGGATTAACTTCGACCCAACCGCGATCGCAAATTTGTTGTCTCGCTCGGGCATTACTCAAGACACTACAGTTGTTGCCTATGGTAGCTATCCTGGAACTGGAGCCTGGATTTTCTGGCTTTTGAAGATGATTGGGCATTCAGATATAAGAGTGATCAATGGTGGGCATCAAAAATGGATGACAGAAGGTCGCCCAGTTATAACAGGGTTTTCAACAGTCACACCGACCCAGTATCTGCCTAAGCCATTGGATACAAGTTTGCAAGTATTGTCAGCCGAGGTTCAAGCCGCGATCGCTAATCCCGATCAAGTCTTGGTAGATGTCCGCACACTTGCAGAATATCAGGGACGTGTATACCTAATGAAGCCGCCAGAAGTATCAGAACGCGCTGGGCATATTCCCAGTGCAATCCATCTCGAACACACCCTGACACTTAATGATGATGGCACTTTCAAATCATTTGATGAATTACAAGCATTGTTCAACAGCAAAGGTATTACACCAAACAAGGAAGTATTTCCCTATTGTGCTGTAGGAGGGAGATCTGCCTACATCTGGTTTGTCTTGAAATATTTGCTAGGTTACCCCCATGTTCGGAACTACGATGGCTCATGGAATGAATGGAGTCGTTTGCCCAACGCTGCGATCGAAAAATAGATTAGAATTACCGCGTATAACGCAGCATAACAACGTCCATGCACACCAACCCTCAAAGTTAGTCGGTTATGATGATGATGAGGTTATTAGCAGCGAGCGATGGGCAACTTTATACCACAATCCGATATGTCCGTTAAAATTATCTGTTTATAGATTAGACATTCAAGAATGAATTACTTCATTGATGTGTTATGGAAAATTATTGGCGATCGCAAGGGTTAAGTTTTGATGAGCGATCGGGGCATAACACATCATTGGAGCGCACAATATTGAAGCATATTAGTTGGCAGCAAGAATTATCTAGCCGCTCAATTAAGTTGTCATAAGTACAAAAAAATAAGGAGAACTTTAAAATGAATCAAATCAATATCCAATATTACAAAACAAAAATAGGAGAACTAATACTGGGTTCTTTTGATGGAAGTCTTTGCTTACTTGATTTCAGATATAGAAAAATGAGAACAACAGTTGACAATAGGATTAAAAAAGGGCTTAAGGCTGAATTTGTTGAACAAGATGATGAAATTCTAAATAAAGCAAAAGAACAGTTTGATGAGTATCTTATTGGAAACAGAAGAGAATTTGACATCCCATTATTAATGGTTGGAACCGATTTCCAAAAGAGTGTCTGGAATGCTCTACTGAAAGTACCTTATGGCTCTACGTCAACATATTTGCAATTAGCAAAAAATATAAACAATGAAAAAGCTGTTCGTGCAGTAGCCAGTGCAAATGGAGCAAACTCTATGGCTTTAATAATACCTTGCCACCGAATAATTGAAAGCAACGGCGACTTGGGCGGTTATGGGGGAGGAGTGGCGTTAAAAAATCGCCTGTTAAAGCTTGAACAAAATAACAGCACTTTGAGTAATGATGAGAAATACAAATTTATCGACTCCAAAGACATAAATGTGGTTTTTTATAATGCAAAATAAGAAGTAATTGAAAATGGCTATAGAGCTTGTAAAGTTTGCAAACCATAAAACTCATAACAAGGTGCTGCACTAGGACGGCAATTTCGCTACGCTCCATTGCCGCCGTTGAGTTTGGTCGTTATACCGAATAGAGCTCTCCATTTTTTGAAAGACAAACTAAGGTTGAATTGAACTGAAATAAGATCAAGACTGGCACATTCGAGAATGTATTTTCAGGGCTTTTATACCAAAGCACAAAGTGGCCACGCCATTTTGTGCTTTGGTATTAGATAACACCTTCGATGTTAATGAATTCCAGTCCATCAATTAGTTAGTATCTCAAGCTTTAATTTTGGAAATGAAAATTACAACATTGTTTCGCCCATCTACTGAAATACCCTCTGAATGGCGACAGGAATTTCTAGCAGAGTGGCATCACATTCTCTACCTCAGATCTAGAACAGTTGCTTGGATTACCCTGATCTACCCAGTTTTTACTATTCCACTTATTGTTTCTAGAGATGTTCTTATCCCCAATGCTGGTTTTTCAAATGTACTTGTATTGATGTTCCCATTAGGGATTGGGATCTTTGCCATTGGCACTGGTCATCTAAAACGTGATCGACCCTACATTCAGCAGGTTAAATTTGAAATAAGGTATTTTTAATTAAGAGCATTCAAAATAGCCAAATGCCTCAGATAGACGTACAAGACATAGACCATCTAGGTATAATTGCTGGGATAGTAGATGAAATCGGGATAGTAG